>JAMOOR010000023.1 GCA_027065235.1 Thermotogaceae bacterium
TGCCACGCTGGCGGCAGGGGTTATCTAACTCAATACATGATAAAATCGCTGCGGAAATCGAACATCTCGTCAAGGGATGTTTTCAATACACGCATACGCTCGATAAGACCTTCAAAAAGATTCTCTTTGACCCTTACATTCTTTAAAAAGAGCCGGAAGTTGGGGCATCACGTGTACGAAACAGCTTTTAAAAAGATGAAGAGGTATATCGACGAATTTGTGAGGTGATCTCCATGGGTTTGAAATACGTGAACTACGATGAGTATAAGAAAGAGGTATTCGAGAGGGATCCGGAGATAAAGGATATGTATGAGGAAATGAGTCTTAAATACCAGATAATACATGCGCTGATAGAGTACAGAAAGAAGCACAATATGACGCAGGCACAGCTTGCAAAAAGGATAGGAATCTCGCAGCGAATGCTCTCAAGGTTTGAAAGGGGTAAGATCAACTCAAGGATTGACCTGATTGAAAAAATCCTGCAAGCCATTGGATACACCGTTGTTTTGAAAGAGAAAGATTCAATCTCCGCGTGAGAAGGATCATTTTATGGATTTCACCAATCCTTGGGATCCTGCACTTCAGCAGATCCATATTGCAAGGAAAATCCTGCAAGAAGAGGCTATGAAAAAAGCTTGAGCTTTGGGAGTATGTGCAGTTGATGATCAAAGAAAAAGGGACTTTCTCAGACTAAAAGCTTCAAAAATAACAGATAAGTACCTTTGAAAGTTCTTTCCAAACACTTGCTTGTTCCTGCATTGTTATTTGGCAGTTTTCAAAGTCAGAACGTATAAGAAAAAGTTGCAGAGAGCGCTAAACAAGCTTGACGAAGAAAAAAAAAGGAGCTTTTTACAGCTACCTGAAGACTCTTCTGATAGGGAGCGGCTGTAGCGCAAGCGCGGCAGAAGAAGCGGTCAGGTCGATAGAGAAAAAGGGGGAAAAGGGAATGATAAGACTACTCAGTAAAGAATGGAAATAATATAGCCCTGCCTCGCTGGCGGGGTTTTCATCAACCTTTTCATTCCCATCTGCGTGAATTACTTTTTGCAGTTCATTTTCATGCTATGACGTTGTATAATCTGGATTAGTATAATCTGGATTAGTAAAAGTGGAGGGAGCGGCTTTGCGGTTTTACGACAGGGAGAATGAGCTGGGATTTTGCAGAAAGTTCATGGATTCAGAAAAGCTGGAAGTGTTGATTCTGTATGGAAGGAGAAGAGTGGGAAAAACAGCCCTTATACTCGAGTGCACCAAGGATCTCAAAGGTATATATTTTGTTGGAATAAAAGCTGCGGCGAATGAGATTTTTACGAGATTTTCAAAAGCAGCGTCAGATTTTCTATACCTCAAAGGTGTTACGTTTACAGATTGGGAAGCAGCCTTAAGACAAATTTTTGAAAAGTCCGTACCGGAGAAAATTTATCTCGTATTAGATGAGTTCCAATACATAGCGCAGTCTTATCCTCAGATTCTTTCAATTCTTCAGATATTGACCGATGAATACCAGCACAAGAGTAAATTAAAGCTCATCCTGTGTGGCTCAAGCATAAGCTTTATGGAGGGGATGCTGTCGTACAAAAATCCTCTTTACGGGAGGGCAACCGCAAAGCTTCGGTTACTGCCGGTCGATTTTGAAGATTCAAAGGAATTTTTACCCGAATACAACTGGCATGAATTGCTTGAAGCTTATTCAATCGTTGGAGGAATACCGATGTACCTCAACCTGTGGGATGGGAAAAGAACCGTTTTTGAAAACATATCAAAACTATTCTTAGAGATCGGAGCTCCGCTGCGCGACGAACCCATTTTCATCCTGATGAGTGAGCTCAAAGAGCCAAGGATTTACCAGTCGATACTTGAGGCACTTTCAATGGGAAGAAATACATCTTATCAGATAGCTTCATACATCGGTTTTTCAGATTCGAGGAAAGTTCAGCCTTATCTTAGAAAACTCGAAGAGCTTTCCATCGTTAAAAGAGTCTTGCCCGCGCTCTTGAAAAACCCAAGGAGAACGAGAAATATAAGGTATGAGATATCGGATCAGCTGTTCAGATTCTGGTATAGATTCATATTCCCGAATATCGATAGGCTGGAAATAGGCGATACCGACTCTATTATTCTTAGCTTGGATGAAAGTTTTAATCAGTATGTGTCCTTTGAGTTTGAAAGACAGGCTATGAGAAAGGTGGCAGAAATCACAGGATCAAAGAGATTTGGAAAGTACTGGGCAAAGGGTGAAGAAATCGATTTTTTGGGAGAAACAGAGCATGGACTCGTTGCTGGTGAATTCAAATGGTGGAAAAAGAAGGTCGGAGGAGCTGTTTTGAACGAACTGAAAAGAAAGTGTAAGGCTTTATCCATTAATGCTCAGAAGTATGTTTTAGCCTCTCGAGCGGGTTTTGAAAGGGAACTGTTCAATCAAAAGGATGTGATGCTGGTCATTCTGGATAGAGATAGGGGATGGGAAATTCTAAAAAGATATTGATATTTAACCAACTCGATGCAGATTCTTCTGAAATCCGGTGGTAAAGGCCCTTTCAGGTATTTGCAATTGTGTAGATTGCAGGTTCAAATATCCAGGTTGGTCAGTGTTCTACCATGATCCTCACCACATAAATCGCTATGGATATGAAGTTTGAAAGTAATACTCCTGCAGAAAGCGTGGTTTTCATTTTACCACCTTGCCAAACTTCGGCAAAGCTTGATATCAAAAAGCTACCTGCCCGTCTGATATAATCACATTGAGGTGATGGCAAATGAAAAAACTCCCGACAAGTGTTGAGAATTTCAAAGAATTGATTAAAGGTGATTATTACTATGTAGATAAATCCCTTTTAATAAAAGACATAATAGATCTTCCCGGAAAGATTAAGCTCATTACACGTCCGAGACGCTTTGGAAAAACTTTGAACATGGACATGATGCTTCGGTTTTTCTCAATGGATGAGGAAGATGATTTATTTGAAGGTTTAAAGATATGGAAAGAAAGAGAAATAGTAAAGGAGCATTATCATAAGTATCCGGTGATATATATATCATTTAAAAGCGTAAAGGAAAACACATGGAAAAATGCACTGGATAGTATTAAGAACTTGATAAGAGAGCTCGCAAAAGATATGGAAAGATACGCAGCTGATGAAGATGACGAGCTTTATTTAAGAAAAATAATCAAGAAAGAAGCAACAGAAGGCGACTATAAAAGCTTTCTAAAGACAACATCGAAGATGGTGTATAAAAAAACATCTGTTATGCCCATAATCCTCATAGACGAATACGATGTACCAATAGAGAGTGCATACCTGAATAGACGCAAAGACCCCGAGTATTACGACAACATGATAGATTTTATGAGAGCATTCTTGACATCAGCGCTAAAGGGCAGCGATACATACTTCTCCTTTGCAGTTCTTACGGGCGTTTACAGAATTGCTAAAGAGTCAATATTCTCCGGGCTTAATAACTTAGCAGTTTTTACAGTATTTGACGAGCAACTTGATGATAAATATGGATTTACTGAAAATGAGGTAAATAAGATGTTATCTTATTACAACCTAACTGACAAAGATAAAGAGATAATCGACACATGGTACAGCGGGTACACAATTGGTGAAGAGCACAACCTTTACAACCCTTGGAGTGTTATCAATTACATATCAAACAGGTTATCGTCTAAAAGGCCGCCCTATGCCCACGCCAAAAAATATTGGGTAAACACATCGGAAAATTCAATCATAAAAGAGCAAGTGAAAAACAACAAAGAAGTGCACCAAGACATCTTGAACCTGATTGCAGGAAAAGAAATAAACAAGACGCTAGACACATCGATATCATTGGTTGAACTTGAAAAGAGCGAAAAAGGTGTATGGGTGCTCTTTGCGAGCAGTGGGTATCTGGCGCCAAGATACAACTATGAAAGTAAAGAAGCAGAGAACTTCTATTTAAAGATACCAAATGAAGAGATAATGAGGTTTTTCAAAGAGAGTGTGCAAGAATGGATAAAGGAAAAGACAGGTGTGGATGGAAGCATTGTAGTGGAGAAGATAAACGAAATGATAAAAGAAGGCAGGTATGAAGGATTTGCAATATGGCTGAAAGAATTTCTCACAAGTGGACTTAGCTATTATGATGTGGCAAAAGATGAAGTGGAGAGGTTTTACAAGGGCTTCTTACTTGGAACACTTGCGATAACGATAAAT
>JAMOOR010000024.1 GCA_027065235.1 Thermotogaceae bacterium
ACCGGGAGGCCCTACAAGACATAAGATCGGTGCTCTTAAATTCTTCGATATCTTCCTTACAACTAAAAATTCAAGAATCCTTTCTTTCACTTTTTCAAGGCCGTAGTGGTTTTTCTCCAGAATCTTCTTTGCCTCATTTATATCCATTCTGTCCTGCGTTTTCTCGTTCCAAGGAAGAGAAAGGATCCAATCAAGGTATGTTCTGACTACCGTTGCTTCGGCTGAATACGGCGACATCTTCTCAAGGCGTCCAAGTTCCTTTCTCGCTTTTTCTTTAACATATTCTGGATAGTCTCCCTTTTCTATTTTCTCCTTTATTTCCTTTATCTCGACATCCTCTTCTTCCTCTAACTCTTCTTGAATAGCCCGAAGCTTCTCCCTTAAGAAGTATTCCTTTTGAGACTTTTCTATCTTCTCCCTTACCTTTTTATCAAGCTCTTCTTCTATCTTCACAATCTCTAATTCTTCCATTAAGAACTTCAGGATTTTTTCAAGTCTCCTCGCTGGATGGACGGTTTCAAGAAGCTGCTGCTTAAATTGAAGTTTTCCAGGAATCATGGATGCAACAAAATCTGCGAATCTGTTTGGATCGGAAAGATCCTCAAGAGCCATTAATGCCTCTTGAGGGAGTTTTTTGGTTATGGAAAAGTAGGAAACGGCGGTTTCTTTGACTTTTCTCATCAATGCTTCTATCTTTTTCGTCTTTCTATAACGGGGTTTTAGAATTTCTACTTCAAACTCAAAGTACTCTTCAGTTTTTAAAACCTTTTTTATTCTTGCCCTCTCTACACCTTCAACGAGAACTTTATAAGTCTCATCGGGAAGCTTCGCGATTTGAAGAACCCTTGATATTGAACCAACCTGGTACATATCATCGGCTGTAGGTTCTTCTATTGTTATATCTTTTTGAGAAACCAAGAAAAGATATCCGTTTTTTTCTTCCATGGCTTTTTCAAGGGCAACAAGGGACTTTTCTCTTCCAACAAAGAAGGGAACTATCGTTCCCGGAAATACCACACTATTACTTCTCATCGGAATTGTTGGAAGGATGTTAGGAATGCTCGGTTGCTTACTTTTTTTCAAATACTTGTCTAGCTTTCTCTCCTTTCTCCCAGATTTCGATTGACTCACTTATTATTCCCTCCTTCTCCGTATCCATAAGTATGACCCGTCTTTTCCCGTTTGGTTTAATGTATATCTTCACAACGATTCCGTCCACATCTTCCCAAAATTCTGGAAAAAGATCAGCCCATTCTACTGCCAATATGCCATCTTCATCCTCAATTGCTTCATCAAGTCCAATGTAAAACAAACTTTCTGGATCATCAAGTCTGTATAGGTCAACATGATATAATGTTTTTTTTCCTACATAAATATTCATCAAAGTAAATGTGGGGCTTCTCACTTCCCCCTCATCAATGCCAAGCCCTCTTGCAAGTCCTTTAACGAATGTAGTTTTTCCGGCTCCAAGTTCTCCTATCAAAAGAATCACTCCACTGTCTAAGATTTTCCCCAAGCTCTCAGCGTAGCTTTTAAGCTGCTTTTCGTTTAAGTCGTCCAGTTCTTTGACCTCTTTAAAGCTTTCTTCCATACGTTATATTCCTCCTTGAGCCCTTTCTTTTCAGAAATCTCCACATCTATCTTCATGTATGATCTCAAATCGTCCATATTGGTCAAGCCCGATCCAACTGCTGCAAGCATCGCTGCTCCCCTTGCCGTTGTTTCCACCACTTTTGGTCTTTGAACGGCAACTCCAGTGCTTTTTGAGATAATCTTTAAAAGAACATCGCTGTTGGAAACTCCACCGTCGACCCTTAAAACGTTGATTTCTATGCCGGAGTCTTCCGCCATTATATCGATAATTTCCTTTATAGAAAAGGCTATACCCTCAAGGGCTGCTCTCGCTATATTTTCTCTTGCTGTTGCCCTTGTTATTCCTATAAGAAGTCCCCTAGCTGTTGGATCCCAGTGAGGTGCTCCAAGTCCCGTGAAGGCTGGAACGAGATAAACCCCCCCATTTTCACTTTTATCGGCAAGCTCTGAGATCTCAACAGGGTCTTTAAATAGGCCTATGGATACGAGCCAATCTATTAGAGCTCCCGTTATAAAGACACTTCCCTCAAGTGCGTAAGTTTTCTTCTCTCCTATCTTCCATCCTACGGTTGTAAGAAGCCCTTTATCAGAAAGAACTGCATTCTCTCCTGTGTTCATCAGTATGAAGCTTCCAGTTCCCATTGTGAGCTTTACATTGCCTTCATCGAAAGCAAGCTGCCCAAAAAGAGCTCCTTGTTGATCCCCAACGAGAGCTGAGAGAAGTATACCCCATTTAGTTACATCGATAACCTTGGCAGTGTTAATTATTTCTGGAAGGGTGAATTTTGGTATGGAAAATATGTTCAAAAGCTCATCATCCCAGTTTCCATTATGAATGTTGTAGAGCATAGTTCTTGATGCGTTTGAATGATCTGTTACATGTTTTCCGGTCATCTTATAGGCAAGGAAAGAATCAATCGTTCCAAACCTCAAAGTTCCCATATCAAGAGCCTTTCGAACCTCATCCACGTTGTCTATCATCCACTTCATCTTTGAAGCACTAAAGTACGGATCAACTACGAGGCCTGTCCTTTCGTGGATGAAGTCACCATGGAATTTTTTCAGCTCTTCTGTCATGGGTGCAGTTCTTCTACACTGCCAAACTATAGCATTGTACAGGGGCTTTCCTGTTTTAGCATCCCATGCAACAACAGTTTCTCTCTGATTGGTTATCCCCATAGCTTTGATCTTTTTCGCATCCTGCCCATCTAAAATTTCTTTGACAACTTCTTCAACCGTTTTCCAAATCTCATTTGGATCATGTTCTACCCAACCTTCCTTAGGGTAAATTTGTTTAAACTTCCTTCTTGCGATCTTCACCACTTCAAAACTCTCATCAAAAAGAATAGCTCTTGTGCTCGTTGTTCCCTGATCAATTGCCAAAAACACCTCTATTCACCTCCATCAAGTTGTATAATCAAAACGAAAAAAGGAGGTTGATCTCAGTGAGATATCAATTACTACTTTTGATTTTATCATTTATCGCCTTCAATACCTTTATATTTGCTGATCCTTTATCAGAGATAGAATGGCTCAGAGATTCTAAAGATTTTTATGTTTATGTAGAAGCTGGAAATATGCTTGGAGTGAAAGCTATAAAGGTCTTTGAAGTTCCCATATTTTGGGCTGATCCTGTTATAGCTTTTACGGGATGTGATTTAAACCTGATAAAAGCAATGATAAGAAACGAGTCGGGATTTAAAGTGCATGCGAAATCAAAAACGGGGGCTCTTGGTGTAGCGCAGATTGTCAGAAGCACTGCAAAATGGTTAGGCTTAAAGAACCCATATAACGTCTTCGCCTCCGCCTTTGCGATGTGTAAGTATGTGAAGTATCTTTATAAAAAATTCCCTGATACAGAAAAAATGCTCATCGCTTACCACGATGGTGAAGGAAATGTGAGTAAAGGAAAAATCTCGGCTGAAGGAAAAAGATACGCTCAGATAATAATGAAATTTTACAAAGAATACCAGCAAACGGGAAAGGTAGAGTTTTTCAAAGATAGGGTATTTTTCTTCGCCTCTCTTGAATATTTCTATCCGCTTGATTTTGAACTTAGGCTGGGAGGTACCATGTCACTCCTCGGAGAAGTAGACCTTGAAGGTGGAGCTTATATAAACAGCAGAAAATATTATGCTCCTTTTGTTAGATCATACATACGACCTTACCATGATCTTGCATTTATACTTGGATGGAACAACATGGGCTGGGAATTCGGATCATCCACATGGTATGGAGAGTACAACTTAGAGGTTATTGCAACACCTCAAGGGCCAGAGTCTACGATATACTACAACGGCATGGGTTTGAAATTTAAAAATGGAAGAATGGCGCTCTTTTACAGATTCGGTTGGTGATGAAATTGAAAGGCCTTTTATCTTTGAACGGTTTTTGCATAGGTAATTTTTTGAAAAATCTTGTGGAAACAGAAGATTACGGAATCATTATAGGAGTTGATGGGGGAACTAAAAATCTCTTTGATGTTGGTATAGCTCCCGATGTTGTTATAGGAGATATGGATTCACTTAAAGATTTAGTCCATAAAATAAACTCAGA
>JAMOOR010000025.1 GCA_027065235.1 Thermotogaceae bacterium
ACTCATAAACCTCCGTCTTAAAATCCCTTACTTCACCTTTCTCAATCACTTTTACAAGTTCTTCAACGGGTGATATTACTATCTTTCCTAGGAGTGAAGATATTCCAACAAATATCGCAAATAAAGATAATGCAAGCATAACCACAAGAGGTGTTACTTGTCTCGCAACATTGACTAGAAGTTCTTTCATTTTGTATTCCACCAAGACCCCTAGTCCATTATCAAGTGATCGAAAAATGAAAACCCTATCTTTCATCTTGTAAGCTCCCTCGCCTTTTGAAATATCAAATCCCAAAGAAGATATAGACTTGCCTTCGTATTCTTTAACATTAGAAACAATCACCATTCCACCTGGCGAAATAATGTACGTATCTCCAATAGGTATATCTACAAACTCTCCGAATTCATCAGGCTTTATAGCGGCATATATTCTTTCCTCATCCATAGAAGCAAAAGCTACTATGTAAGTAACTTCATTGACATTTATAAAAATAAAACCTTCTTCCTTGTCAACTTCAGGAGAAAACAGATAACCTGGTTCCAAATTGCTAAGATTGGTCTTTGTGATGATTCCGTTTTTTGTAACAACGATCCAAGCATACTTTTTATAATGAATCAATGTATCAAAAGTTTTTGACCTCAAAACACTCTTGAGTAAGCTTACATCATCCTCATATATTTCGTTTTTCAAAGCGACCAAGAGCTTTTCGGAAAAATTTAAGGCGTTCCTTTCAAAAGCTTTTATATTCATATATATAATTTCTATTGTAAAAAGCAATGCCACGGCTATTAAAATGGTTAAAACTAACGTAGAAAACTTAGATAGAATGATATCCCTTAACTTCTTCATCGTCTATCTCACCTTTACATCCTTAAACTTGTTTATTACAAAAAGATTATCCGATTTGGAAAAATTATATTCCCCAGCTACCCCTGAGTATCTAACAATCTTGCTGGCTTCCTTGCCATATTTATCTATCATAGATAAAGCATCATAAACCAATACTGCAGCCCAATTCGGATAACACTTGAATACCTTCTTATACTTTCTTACAAACTCCTTACCCTTTTCTGTAAAAAAGTAGTTTGGATAAACAGTGTAAAAGTCATTTATGTACTTACCATAGACTTCATAGAATCTAAGAGGATATACCGATACGATTATACCTTCTGATTTTTTATTTGATACAGCGATGCGTGATATTTCATCTTCTGAAAGAAGCACATCGTTAAACACCAGCATATAGAAGCTACTATCCTTACTTATTTCAATCCTGTTCTCCTTAAGCACCTTTTCTATATGACTTAATAATAGCTTCGTAATATGATTATCATCATGGGTTATATTTACGGAACCTATAGACTGTTGTTTTAAAAACTTCACAACCTCGCTGGACATATCTTCAAAAGATGGATTTAAATTCCTCACACTTGGGTTTTCATAAAAGGGAAAAATATTAATGAACTTTTCGTATTTGTTATGATAAAAATTAAGAATCTTTTCAAATACATGCTTATGAACAGCAGATATTATAAAGTTTGGATGAACTTTGTCTATAATCTTTTTCGCTTCCTCTTCATCTTCTACCTCTTTAATAACCACTTCCAAATTCCTTGCATCATCTTTCTTAAAAATGATCACGCCGTTGTATACCTCATTGTTTATAGTAATATAAGGTTTGCCCTTTAGCAAAAGCACAAGCACCTTTAATCTGGACGATGTGGTAAAAAATATAACACTTAATCCAAGAAGCAAAAGAATAATTAAAAAAAGATATCTAAACTTCATCGATGATCCTCCCAATCTTCTGTTTATTATCCTACATCTATTATGCCATAAATTTTCTATGCATATACTTGCTATAATAATAGCATCAGAGGAAGGAGGGATACAAATGAGCGAAATGAAGCAAAGATTGGAATCTGTTCTTGAAAGGATCGAAAAAGCCGCAAAAAAAGTTGGTAGAACCCCTTCTGAAATAACTCTCGTAGCTGTTAGCAAGAACTTCCCTGCTGAAGCTGTAAGAGAAGCTTTTTCTCTTGGTGTAAGAAACTTTGGGGAGAATAGGGCCCAAGAACTTAAAGATAAATATGAAAAGTTATCTGATATTCAAGCCACCTGGCACTTCATTGGAAGGATACAAACCAACAAGGTGAAGTACTTTGTACCAATAGTTGAATACGTCCATTCTGTTTGGAGAGAGAAAGAATTAACGGAAATTAATAAAAGAGCCAAAATGGTGAATAAAGTTATGAAAGTTTTCCTTGAAGTCAATGTTTCTGGGGAGGAAACAAAAGCTGGTGTAAAGCCAGAAAATTTAAAAAATCTTTTGGATTTTGCTAAGAGTTTAGAAAACATAAAAGTTATTGGCCTCATGACAATGGCTCCTATAGCGGAAAATCCAGAAGAAATTAGGTGGGTTTTCAAAAAACTTAGGGAACTCAGAGACGAACTCAAAAAGGATTATCCTGATGTTACAGAACTTTCCATGGGAATGAGTGGAGATTTTGAAGTAGCGATAGAAGAGGGAGCAACATTTGTAAGGATAGGAACAGCCATCTTTGGTAAAAGAACTTAAAATACTTTTGGGATTTTTTCCCCTTCACCAACTATTTTCAAGTAAATTGATGTTGTAGCTATAGATTCATGTCCCAAAAGTAATTGTATCCTATTAAGTGGTACTCCATGTTCCATAAGAAGTATGGCAAAGGTATGCCGCAAACTATGCGGGGTCAATTTCTTTCTTATTCCCGCCTTGTTAAGGTATTCCTTCATCTTCCTTTGTATCGTCCTTGCCGAAGGCTTTTTCTTTAATATCCCTTGGTTTATCACTTCTTCCATAATCTCAGGGTCAACTTGAATAATCCTCTCCTTTGACCCTTTCCCTCTAACCCTTATCCTTACCGTCTGCCCAAATGTTTGAAGATCTTCTTCAGACAACGTCATAAATTCTGAAATTCTCAACCCAGTGTTTACTAAAAACCTAAAGAGAGCCTTGTAATAGGGATCATCTATTGCTGAAAAAAACCTGGAAAGCTCCTCAGGTGAGAAATAATGTGGAAGGGCTCTTGACCTAGGAGGCTCTGCATCTTCCCAAAATCTTTTCTTTATATACCCTTGAGAATAAAGCCAACTTAGATATCCTTTTACAACTGACAGCTTCATCTGCTGGGTTTTTGGAGAATTTTTCGATATATCTTTTAAATATCTCCTGAAATCTTCTCTTCTGTACTTGTACTTTGAAAATTCCTTCAAAACGGATTTGTACTGCTTTAAAGTACTTTCTGACCTTTTTTTCACATTCTTCAGATAATCAAGATACTTCCTTGAAAATCTATCCATACATCTACCACCGACCATTGTAATACTCTATTTCAAAGGTTTTGTAACCTTTCGGCTTAACATCTTCTATTTCAACGTTATACACAACAGCAGTGCTTGGCCCTCTTGCAACCTCACTCAAAAAATCTCTTAGCTTTTTCTCATCCTCACATTCTGCGTAAACCTCAACGGAACCATCTGGCATATTCATAACATAGCCTTTAACACCATACCTCTTTGCAATCCTGTAAGTATAGTACCTAAACCCAACCCCTTGAACAATCCCTTCTATCCTCATCTTAACTGCTTTCATTTATCCCCACCTCTTTACCTATAATGTAAAGACACTTATCCACAAGAGATTTTAGCATACTCAATAATTTGCGAAATCAATCAAACCTAGTGATAAATAAAAACAAAAAGGCAGCACTTCACGCTGCCTTTAATATTAGCTATAAAAATGGTGGCCAGGGCACGCCACCAGCGTGATGCCAAAATATGTATATTCGGCACGGTAACTTAGATTAGCCGAACAAATTACCAAAATGTCTGTATACAACTTTGATATATCCATCTGGATAAACAACTACCTTCTCTAACAGCTGCTTGGCTAAAACAGCCCTGCCTTCTTCTGTTTTCAATTGCTTATTAAACCAATCCCAATACTTTTTAAGCATTTCTGATGTGATATATTCATGTGGTTCGGAAGATTGTATATCGACGATCTTCTTTTGTATTTCTATCTTTTGTTTTTTTAGGCTTTCTAATTTTTCTTTTATTTCTTCAATTTCCAAGCCT
>JAMOOR010000026.1 GCA_027065235.1 Thermotogaceae bacterium
CCACCAACGGTGTTGTAACAGCAGGGGTTTATAACATACCGACGGTTGGTTTTGGACCTGGCGATGAGAAATATGCCCATGCACCCAACGAAAAGGTTAAGATAGAACATCTTGTAAAAGCTGCGGCATTTTACGCAGTTTTCCCAAAGACTCTTATAGGGATGATGAATAAGTAACAATTCTGATACAATTTGATAACAAACAAGTTTCTAAAAGAGTTAGGTGAAAATTAGTAGTTGACATTATTCGATTATTTATGATTAAATAGCTGTGCGGGAAATTTTATATACTTAAAAATGATTGGGGGTAGCCCCCTCTCTTTTTTGTGTATTGCAAAAAATTCGTTCATGAGGTGATAGAATGCACGAGATTAAAAGCGGAAAGAGGGTTAGGTATTCCTTCGGGAAAGTCAGAGAACCTCTTCCAGTTCCAAACCTCATTGCCATTCAAAAAGAGTCTTACGAACAGTTTTTAAAGGAAGGTCTTCTCAACGTTCTTAAGAAGTTTTCACCGATTCAGACCCAGGCATCCAAAGACAGAAAAGCGGAAAAGGGTTTTATCCTAGAATTTGTTGGTATAAGGACTGAGGATCCACAAATGGATCCCATGGAGTGTAAGATCAAAGGTCTTACCTACACCATTCCAGTTTATGTAACAGCTAGAGTTACCGATGTAAAAACTGGTGAAATGAAAGAAGAAGAAGCGCTTCTTGGTTATATCCCCTACATGACAGATAGAGGTACGTTTATCATCAACGGTGCGGAAAGGGTCGTTGTTTCTCAAATAATCGTCTCCCCAGGACTCTATTATCCAGGTGATTATATCGACAACGAAGAGTATGGAGGATATTTCCTGCCAGCAAGGGGAGCGTGGCTTGAAGTTCTTTTGGACCCTTACGATGGAGTATTGTATGCATCACTCGATGGAAAGAAAGTAAATGCATTCTTACTTCTCAAGGCTATTGAATTCGATACTGATGATGAAAGGATATTCAACCTGTTCCCTGCATGGATAGATACAAGAGATGAAGAGCAACTCTTTCTACACATAGGTTCCATCATACTCGAAGATATAGAAGTAGATGGAGAACTAATTGCGAAGAAATTCTCGATTATGACAAAGGAAGTAGCCCAGAAGTTGAGAAATTTAGGTGTGGAAAAGGTAAAGATTCTCCATCCAATAGCTCAGAATACTTTTGAGCATATGGTAAGAACCGTTTTTGGTAAAAAAGGAGAGGATGCAGAAGGAAATGAGATATTTGGATTTGGAGAAGTAACCTCCATCGATGCTTACCTAGAGATATTCAAAAGGTTGAGGCCAGATGAGCTCCCAAGGATAAATGCTGCAAAAAGATATCTTCACGATATGTTCTTTTCCTCAGAAAGGTATGATCTTTCTGAAGTCGGAAGGTACAAGGTTAACAAAAAACTCCAAGAATTTTACAAGAAGTATTTAATAGAAGTTGAGGGTAAGAGTCCAGAAGAGGTAAAAGATGTTGTATATGATGAGAAGAGTATGACGCTCACCACTTTGGATATAATCCTTGCGATGAGACATCTTTTTGATTACTTTGAGAACAGGTATATAACGGATTTTGAAGTCGATCAAGCTGATCTTAAAAAGGCTGTAGCGGTATTCATGGAAGAATATCTCGATAATCATCAGGTAGCTCCTTATGATCTTAAGAAATTTTCAAGCATAATGAGGAAAAATTATGGAGCGAACTTTGATATAAACGTATTTGCCGGAATGAGATATCTTATTGATGTGAACAAAGAACCGGTTGCAATGCCCTTTGATACAAAAGACCACCTTGGAAATAAGAGGGTTAGATCAGTTGGAGAACTTATATTGAGAGAATTCGAAAGAACATTTGCAAGAGCGCAAAGAGCAATTCAGGAAAGACTAGCACTTTACGGAAGTCTTGCCTCCGTCAACATACAGAGCCTTATAAATGTCAAAACGATAATCAACACAGTTCACCAGTTCTTTGCAACGAACCAGCTATCGCAGTTCATGGATCAGGTAAATCCGCTTTCTGAGCTCACTCATAAAAGAAGGATTTCCGCCGTAGGTCCTGGCGGACTTAGGAGAGAATCTAAGGTCTTTGAAGCGAGAAATGTTCACCATTCTCAGTATGGTAGGGTATGCCCTATAGAGACGCCGGAAGGTGGAAACATAGGATTTATCACATCCTTGGCAATCTTTGCAAAGACCGATAAATACGGCTTTTTGATAACGCCTTATAGAAAAGTTGTAGATGGAAAAGTAACAGATGAGATAGTTTATCTCACAGCTGATGAGGAGGAACAATACAGAATAGCTCCAGCTACGGTTGAGCTTGATGAAGAAGGGAGAATAAAGGAAAACAGAGTTTTGGTGAGGTTTGGAGAGGATATAAGACTTGTTAGACCTGATGAAGTAGATCTTATGGATGTATCTCCAAAGCAGCCCTTCAGTGTCTCTGCATCCTTGATTCCGTTCTTGGAACACGATGATGCGTCAAGGGCTTTGATGGGATCCAACATGCAGAGGCAGGCAGTTCCGCTTGTCGATACCGAAGCTCCGCTCGTTGGAACAGGGATGGAAAGCTATGCTGCCATGAATAGTGGTTATGTTATTCTTGCAAAGCACGATGGAATAGTTAAAAAGGTTGATGCAAGAAAGATAATTATCCATAGGGTAAACAGCGAGGGTAAAGAGCTCTATGATGCGAAGGGTAATCCTTTGGTTGATGAATATACTCTTCTTAAGTTCATAAGATCCAATCAGGATACAACTATCAACCAGAGACCAATTGTTAGTGAAGGGGAGTTCGTAAAAGCGGGAGATCCGATTGCCGATGGGCCAGCTACCGATATGGGAGAACTTGCCCTTGGAAAAAATGTTCTTGTTGCCTTCATGCCATGGGAAGGTTACAACTATGAAGACGCTATACTTGTCAGTCAGGAACTTCTTGAGAAGGATACCTTCACATCGATTCATATAGAGGTTTACGAAACTCAAGCAAGGGATACAAGGCTCGGCGAAGAAGAGATAACTGCGGATATTCCGAATGTATCCAAAGAGCTTCTTAAAAACCTTGATGAGGATGGAATAATAAGAATAGGGGCTTATGTTGTATCTGACTATGGTGTTGGTTCTCAGGCTATATTGGTAGGAAAGGTTACGCCAAAAGGTGAGAGCGATACAACACCAGAGGAAAAGATCATTAGATCAGTCTTTGGAGAGAGGGGAAGGGATGTTAAAGATACATCTTTGAGGCTCCCCCATGGAATTGAAGGAAGAGTTATAAGGGTGGATGTCTTTGATAAGAACGACATACAAGACCTCGGGCCTGGGGTTTTGAAGCTTGTCAAAGTTTATGTTGCATCCAAGAAAACTCTTGAGGTTGGAGATAAGCTTGCAGGAAGGCATGGTAACAAGGGCGTCGTTTCAAGGATCCTTCCAAAAGAAGACATGCCCTTCCTTCCCGATGGAACACCAGTACAGATGGTGCTTAACCCGCTTGGTATACCATCAAGAATGAATGTAGGACAGATTCTTGAGACTCAGCTTGGTTGGCTTGCTAAGCTTACTGGAAAGTGGTTCACGACACCGATATTTGATGGTGCGAAGGAAGACGACATCCTCCCAGCGCTTTATGAAGAAAGAAAGAAAGTAGGGCTCCATTATGGAGACAACCCAGACGATCCATCGGGTAAGGTATGGCTTAGGGATGGAAGAACAGGGGAGTACTTTGATAATCCAGTTGTCGTTGGTTGGATGTATGTTATGAAATTGATCCACATTGCAAAGGATAAGATCCATGCAAGATCGACGGGGCCATACTCTCTTATTCATCAACAGCCGCTTGGAGGAAAGAGCCACTTTGGTGGACAGAGGCTTGGAGAGATGGAAGTCTGGGCATTAGAGGCCTACGGTGCCGCTCATACTTTGGCAGAGATGCTTACTATAAAGAGTGATGATCTTAAGGGAAGAACGGAAGCTTACAAAGCTATATTGAAAGGAAAGGACATACCAGAACCTGGGATACCAGAATCCTTTAGAGTTTTGATAAAAGAGCTTAAAGGTCTTGCGCTTGATGTACGGC
>JAMOOR010000027.1 GCA_027065235.1 Thermotogaceae bacterium
CAGTCCCAGAAAGTGAGATGGAAAGTGGCTATGGAAGGCTTGATGTGGTGATATATCCGAAAGATAAAAGCTATGGAAAGTATGCAGCGATATTTGAGGTAAAAAGGGTAGAGGAGGGCAAATTAGAGGAAAAAGCAAAAGAAGCATTAAAGCAGATAAAGGAAAGAAAATATTATACAAAGATGAAAAGCTTAGGATACGAAGTAATAGGTTTTGGAATAGCGTTTTGCGGAAAGAAAGTTAAAATATCTGTTGAAAGACTATAAGGATTAAACTGGAGTATAATAAGACAAGTGAAGGTTTTGTTTAAATCAATTTTTATGAAGTGATTTGCTTTATCATAATATAATTTACAAGCACAAGGAGGCGATTCTATGAAGATAACTTTCATTGGTCATGCTGCGGTTCTCATTGAGGGTAGTAAGAACATCATTATAGATCCTTTCATCGATGGAAACCCAGCAGCCAAAATAAAAGTAGATGATCTTCCGAAGATAGATTACATAATCGTAACCCACGGTCATGGTGATCATATAGGAAACACTGTAGATATAGCAAAAAGAGACGGTAGCACGGTTATATCCAACTTTGAAATCAGTTTTTACCTGCAGAAAAAAGGTATTGATAACGTCCATTCAATGCATATTGGAGGAAGGGCCACTCTTGATGGAATCAAGGTTAAACTCACGTCTGCCTTACATGGAAGTGGAATAATAGAAGGAGATCAAATAATATATGGTGGAAACCCCGCTGGAGTAGTTGTGGAAGTGGATCATAAAAAGATTTACCACGCCGGCGATACAGGATTAACAAAAGACATGGAACTTTTAGAATATGAAGATATCGATGTGGCTTTTCTTCCCATTGGAGGGAATTACACCATGGACATAGAAGACGCTTTTATAGCAACAAAGATGATTTCACCAAAAATCGTTGTTCCGATCCATTACAACACATGGCCCGTTATAGAAGCTGATCCCGAAGTATTCTGCAGAAAGGTTAGCGAAATTAAGAAAGCCGAATGCAAAATTCTGAATCCAGGTGATAGTCTTGAAATATGAAGTAAAACTTGGCGCTCACATGCCAATTGGTAAAGGTTTTCATGTTGTTCCAATAGAAACAGTTGAGATTGGTGGAAACGCCTTTCAAATATTCCCACACAATGCTCGGCAATGGAAAGCGAAACTTCCCGATAAAAAGGTAGTTGTGCAATTTAAAAGAAACATGAAAAAATACAACATCGATTTCGAAGCTGCATTGTGCCACAGCGGGTACCTTATAAACCTTGCTTCACCTAAAGAAGACACATGGAAAAAATCCGTAGATCTTTTGGAGTTAGAGATAAGGATATGCGCAGCTCTTGGAATCAGATATCTTAACATACATCCTGGAAGCCATGTCGGAGAGGGAATAGATAAAGGAATAGAGCTTATCGTAAAAGGAATAGATGAAGTTTTAAAAAGAACGGAGAATTTAGATGTAATGATTTTGCTTGAGAATGTTGCTCCCAAAGGTTCAGCAATTGGATACAATTATGAGCAGATGAGAAGAATTATAGAAGCTTCATCTTATCCTGAAAAACTTGGAACTACTTATGATACATGCCATGGATTCGATGCAGGATACGATATAAGAACTCCCGATGGAGTTAGAAAACTTCTTGACGAAATAGATAAAGAAATAGGTCTTGAAAGATTAAAATTTATCCACCTTAACGATAGTAAATATCCTCTTGGTGCTGCAAAGGACAGGCATGAAAGCATTGGTCTTGGCCACATAGGAAGAGATGGGTTTAGAAATTTCTTTTCATTTGAAGAGATCAGAAAAATCCCTTGGATATTGGAAACTCCTGGAAAGAATGAAGAACATGCCCAAGACATAAAAAGGGTTTTGGAAATTCTGGAGGAGATCTGATGGTTGAATTCAAAATTACAAAGGGTGGTATTTTACTAACTATAAAAGATTACAAAAAATCCTCAGAAATCGTAGAAGCTGTTGAAGAGAAACTTCAACAGATGAAGGATATGTATCTAAAAGGAGACAAAGTTTCTCTAAAGATAGAGAATCACCATCGTCATGTTATGGACATACCCAAAATAATTAAGGTAATTCAAAGCTTTGGCCTTGAAGTATCAAAGATAATCGTAGGTGAAGAAACGGAAAGCACTGCCCTTCAAAGTATGAGTGTCGTAGAAGAAAAAGCTGCAAAGTCTGGAACCAAGATAGTCAAAAGGAATGTGCGTTCAGGACAGGTGGTGATTCATTCCGGAGATGTTGTAATCTTTGGGAACTTGCACAATGGAGCAGAAGTGATGGCCGGAGGATCGGTGATAATATTTGGTAATGCAGAGGGGATCGTCAGGGCGGGACTTAATGAAGGATATACAGCCGTTGTCGCAGCGCTTCATCTGAATCCATCTATATTGCAGATAGCGGATAAAACTGCACGAATTAACAAAACTTCCAAAAAACCTTCTGTTGCCCATATTAGAGCTGGAAGAATAGTAATTGAAGAGTTCAATAAAGTCAAATTCAAGGAGGAATTCTGATGATTGAAACAAAAGAGCTTCTTATGAAATTATCGGAGATAGATGCCCCTTCGGGTATGGAAGAAAAAGCTCACGGTTATTTAAAAGAAATCCTTGGCAGTGGCTTTGAAACAAAGCTGCATGGGTTTGTCCATGAGATCAAAGGAGGAGGAAAGCCGAAAGTAGGTATTTTCTGCCATCTTGATGAAATAGGACTTTTAGTTGCAAAAGAAAAGGAAGATGGATTTTTTTATTTAGAAACCGTTGGCGGGGTTGATCCGAAAATACTTCCATCGACAAGAGTAAAAGTTTACACGAAAAGCGGCATTGTAAGGGGAGTCATAGGAATCATTGCACCTCATCTGACTCCTCCAGATAAGAAGGGTAAAGTTCAAGGGTTTGATGACATACTTTTAGATGCTTCCATAGACGATTGGGGAAAAATAAATGTTGGAGATAGGGTTGTCTTGGATGTAAAACCCGAAGAGCTTGGAGATTTAATCACCGGAAAAGCCATAGACAACCGTGCAGGATGTGCTGTTTTGATAAAAACCAAAGAATTTTTAGAGAGTTTAAAGCATGAAGCTGATGTTTATCTCGTTTTCTCAACTATGGAAGAAGTGGGAGGACCAGGAGCGAAAAGTATCGCCCACCAACTTAAGCTTGATTACGCTCTCGTTACAGATGTTACTTTTGCGGAAAAAGTAGATGGCCATAAAAAGATAAATATGGGGGATGGACCTGCAATAGGAATAGGGCCCTTTATAGATAAAAAGTTATTTGAACTTGCAAAAGGGGTGGCGGAAAAGCACGGAATAAAATATCAAATAGAAGCCCTTCCAAGAAGAACTGGTACTGACACTGATTCAATAAGAACCGCACGGATAGGCATTAAAACCCTTCTTGTATCCGTACCTATAAAATATATGCACACGCCTGTAGAGATTGTTAATCCTAAGGACATCGAAGAAACGGCAAGGCTCTTTGCTCATATAATTGCTCAGCTCAGAGGTGATGAAAATGAATGAATACTTTGAAATATTAAAAGATCTTACCAATCTCAATGGCGGATCAGGAAACGAAGACGAAGTCAGGGATTACATAAAAGAAAGAATAAAAGACAAGGTTGACAGCCTTTATGTGGATAATGTGGGGAACCTAATAGCGTTTAAAAAAGGAAAAAAAAGTGGATTCAAACTAGGACTTTTGTCTCACATGGATGAAGTATCTTTTATGGTTACTGATGTGAACGAGGATGGCACCCTTTCATTCCGGCCTGTTGGTGGCGTAGACCCAAGAGTCGTGATTGGTAAAAAACTTCTTGTTGGAGAAAAAACGGGTGTAGTTGGATTTAAGCCAATTCACCTACAGAAAGGAAATGTCGAAAAAGTAGATTATGACCAGCTAAAAATAGATATAGGCGCAAAGGATAAAAAAGATGTTAAAGTAGAAATCGGAACCTATGTTTACTTTACGACGAAGTATGAAGAAACAGAAAAGTACGCAACAGCAAAAGCTTTTGATGACAGGGCT
>JAMOOR010000028.1 GCA_027065235.1 Thermotogaceae bacterium
CCGAGCGCAAGGCCGGAACATTCGTTATTTTTTGAAGGAAAAGATGGAATCTGGATAGTTGCCGGTTGTTCCCATCCAAAACCTTGGAATATAATAAGCAAAGTGAAAGAGATTACAAACAGAGTTCCATACATCTATATAGGAGGGTATCATTTCTTTAGAATGTTCGATGACGAGCTTGTAGAAGCAGTGAAAAAGGTTAAAGATACCGGAGTAGAAAAGGTTGCTCCGTGTCACTGCACTGGTGATGAAGGAAGAAGGCTTTTTAAAGAAAACTTTAAAGAAAACTATGTCGATGTAGGTGTTGGGAGTGTGCTTGAGTTTTGAGAAAGGCTAGAATAATAATTGTTGGAAGGGTTTCTAAATGGATGCAAGATGCTTTTTCTCATTATGAAAAGCTAATTAAGCGTTTTGTAAGAATAGAGTTGATAAAACTTCCCACTGGAGGGGATTTGAATAAAGAGAGTTTTGAAGTCATTAGAAATAAAGAAGGGAAGAAAATTCTGGATAAGATATTAGGAACTCCAGTTTGTCTTGATTTAAAAGGAAAGGACCTGTCCACAGAGGAGTTTGCAAGGTTTATAAAAGATTTAACTTTTGACAATGTGACTTTCATCATAGGGGGTCCAACTGGCCTTTCACAAGAGGTTCTTGAAAGATGCAAATACAAAGTATCTTTATCAAAACTGACTCTTTCTCATGAAGTAGCTTTGGTGGTTTTTCTTGAGCAGCTCTTTAGAGCTTTCAAAATCATAAACGGTGAAAAGTACAACTACTAAGGAGGGAGAAGCTGCTGTGGAAAAGTTTGTAAAAATATTTGTTGACAGACCTGTGACTACTTTCATTATCGTTCTCGTTTTGATGATACTTGGTACAAATGCAGTGGTAAACATGGAGCTTTCAATGTTACCAGATGTAGAGTACCCTGCCGTTGCTATAGTTGTACCAGCTTTTGGCATGTCATCAAAAGAAGTAGAGGAAAAGGTAATAAATCCGATTGAGAGTACTATTCAAACTGTTGGTGATGTAGAAAATGTAGAATCTAAAGCTTACGATGGTTATGGAATGGTTATGATCAACTTCAAATGGGGAGCCGATATGAGAGAAATCACCGTAGATCTTTCGGAAAAGCTCAACATGCTCTCTTTCCAGCTTCCCTACAATGTAAAACCGATGCTTTTAAAGTTCTCTCCAGATATGATGCCTGTTGTGGTTATTGCAATAACTGGAAAGGACTGGGATCAGATAAGCTACACGGCTCAGGATATAAAAACAGCTCTTGAAAAGCTTAACGAGGTATCAATGGTCATGGATATGGGAGTAAAGAAGAAGGAGATTCAAATTCATGCTGATTATCAAAAGTTGATCAGAAGGGGAATAGGCATGAGCATGGTTCCTACAGCGATAGCTGCTGCTGGTAGCCTTAACTCTGGTGGAATTTTATTCCAAGAAGACAAATATTACCCAATAAATGTTGACTCCAAACTCAAAACCTTGAAAGATCTTGAGAATGTTTTGATATCAAAAGGTGCTGGCTTTGGAATGATGTTCTCAAGAATGATGGGTGGAGTAAATATGTCCAGTTTCATGGGACCATCTCCAAATACAAAGCTGAAGGATGTAGCAAAAGTGAAGATAGGGCTTTCAAGCTCTATGGCAGAATCCAGACTCAACGGCAAGCAGGCAGCGTTCTTGGTTGTTCAGAAAAAATCTGGGGTGAATATGATAACAGCCAGCAGAGCTGTTAAAAAAGTGTTAAAGGATCTAAAGTTACCTAATGAAGTTAAAGTAGAGACGCTTATGGATCAATCAAAATACATGATGATGTCGATAAATACTCTTTATAGGAATTTAATCATTGGAGCTATTGCAGTTGTTCTGGTTCTTCTCATATTCTTAAGAGACTTCAGAGTAGTTATCCTCGTGGCAGCAGCGATTCCAATATCCCTTGTGGTTGGCGTTCTCCTTATGTACTTCTCCAAAATGACGATAAACATCATGTCTCTTGGTGGACTTGCACTTGCTGTTGGAATGCTTATAGATAACGCTATAGTTGTCACAGAAAGCATATATAGACAATCGGAGATGGGAGTCGAGCCTAAAAAGGGAGCATATATAGGAGCAGGTTCCGTAGGTGCTGCAATAACCGCTTCGACGCTCACTACTATATCTATGTTCCTTCCGATAGCCTTTATGCATGGATTCGCAGAGAAAATGTTCAGAGATACAGCCCTCGCTGTTACGTATACCTTGCTTGCGTCGCTGTTCATCTCACTAACCTTTGTCCCTTCAATGTCGCAGTTTGTCATAAAAGGTAGCGAACCAAGAATGAAAAGACTTGTCAGATGGTACGAATCAGCGCTAAGGAAGGTTCTTAAAAAACGGGCAATTTTGGTAACACTCGTTTTGGTTCTTTTCGTGATATCAAGTTTTATACTTTACAAGGTAGGATTTTCTCTAATGCCAACTGCTACTCCACTTCAATTCAGGATAAACTTTTCTTTGCCTGCAGGCACGTCGCCAACTGTGTCAAAAAGAGTTGTTGAAGGGATTGAAAGATACCTTGAAGGAAAGAAAGAGGAGTGGAACATACACCACATCTACACCCACTACGGAGTGGAAGATGACAATGAGATGTCACACTTTATGAGCGATAGTGGGTATGAGAGTGGTTTTGTGGAAGTGGAATTTTGGGAAGATAGGAAGCTTCCTAACTTTGAGAAAGTTACCTCTGATATAGAAGAAAATCTATTCAAAAAGCTCAAGGCGGAGTATTCAAATGTATCTCTTGAGATTCTAAGTGGTATGGAAGAAGGTATGAACCTTTTCGGCAGAGATCTTGAAATCGAGATTCAAGGCGAGAATGACGAAATTTTGAAAGAGATTTCACAAAAAGTATATAATAAGGTGAAAGATCTGGCGTTTTTAAAAAACATAAAATCCACCTTCCAAAACATGATAGAAACCTACGAAATCATTCCAAAGAAGGATGTTTTGGTTAAAAGAAAGCTAAGTGATCTTCAAATTGCAGCGGAGCTTGCCGCAATAAATGGGAAAACCAAAGCAGGTCAGATGCTATACAACGGAAAGCTTACGGATATAGTCGTATACCCGGAGAATGTTCATTATAAGAGACTTGATGATGTTCTTATTCCCAACATGTTTGGTGCTAAATTCAAGCTTTCTGATATTGCCACAGTTGTAAGAGCAAAAGTTCCCTATGTTATCGTTCACAGAGACGCAAAGAAAACTTACTTGATAACTTCCGATATTGAAGGAATTTCTCAAACAGAGGCTTTAAAGAGGATTAGAGAAGTGGTGAGAAATATCAAAGTCCCAGTTGGATATGATATAAAAGTTAGAGGTCAAGTTGAAGTAACTCATAAAGAGATAGTGAAGGTGATAATCGCAGCTATAATCGGTATCATCCTGATGTACATGGTAATGGTTGGTGAATTTGAATCTTTCGTTTATCCATTCGTTATAATGTTCACCGTTCCTATGGGACTCATCGGAATAGCTGCAGTTTATCTTTTCTTACAAAAGCCTATTAACATAATAGCTTTGATAGGCGTTGTAATGCTATTTGGTATAGTTGTTAACAACGGAATAGTCATGATAGACCAGATAAACAGGTTAAGGGAGAAAGGGAGAAAGAAGCTTGATGCCATTGTTGAGGGAGCTGGCAGCAGGCTCAGACCTATTCTCATGACCTCCCTTACTACTATTATTGCCCTTATTCCCGATCTGGTTTTGAGTGGCACAGGGAAGGAGTATCATGCTCCGATGGCCGTTACCCTCATTTCCGGTCTGAGTGTAGCTACTCTCTTCACCCTTTTCTTTTTGCCTGTGCTTTACGATGTTTTCGACAGGATTTCGTTGAGATTCAAGGGTAGAGAGTGATGAGGAAGCTTCTTTATTAGTTTTTTCAGATGTAGTCCGAGTAACAACTTTTTCAGGTTGCGCAAGGGGTTTCCCTTGCGGTTGTTTTTCTTTTTCTTCCTTTTCAACCGTTTCCTTTTCTTTTTTTTCTTTCTTTGGAGCTACACCGAAGTA
>JAMOOR010000029.1 GCA_027065235.1 Thermotogaceae bacterium
TGCCTTTCCCGTTATCAAAACATTCTTAGATGTATTTTCCATCAAATGCAAAGCCCTTTTAAATTCTTCTGTCAATTTTATCTGCATTCTATTACCATCCTTTTTAGGAAGAGTATCCCCGCCCTTACGGGCGGGATTTCATTTCAATTCGTTCTTGATTCTTTCAATTCTTTCAAGTTGCTCCTTTATGGATTCTAGTTTCTCTTTTGCCTCCCGCACAACCTCTTCAGGTGCATTTTTCAAGAACTTTTCATTTGAAAGCTTTTTCTCAAACATCTCTTTATCTTTTTGAAGCTTCTTTATCTTCTTTTCAAGTCTCTTCACTTCGCTTTCAAGATCTATCAGGTCTCCGAGCTCAACCCAAACTTCGTTTTCACTGTCAACATATGCTGATGCCGCAGTCTTTGGTTTCTCGCTCATATATTCTATTTTTTCCACATTTGCAAGATTTTTGATGTAACCCTCAGCTTCATTAGAAAGCGCTTTCCCTATAACAGCAACAGGAACCTTTTTAACCTGAGGGATATTAACCTCTGCTTTTACATTCCTGATTCCCCTAACAATAGTCATTATCCTTTCAAAGGCCTTTTCCTCTTCTTCATAAACCTTACTCTCATCGTACTTTGGCCAGGGTGCTATTGTTATCGACTCTTCCGAAGTTGGAAGTTTTTGCCAAAGCTCTTCTGTAAGGAATGGCATCATTGGGTGGAGAAGCTTCAAGCTCTGGTCAAGCACAAAAACTAGTAGATTTTGAACAACCTTTCTATCATGACCGCCAGCTTGAAGTCTTGGTTTAACCGCTTCAATGTACCAATCACAAAATTCCTTCCAGAAGAAGTCGTATATCGCATGGGCTGCAATATTGAAGTTATATCCCTCAAGCGCCTCTGTTATTTCTTTTACAGTTTTTTCAAGTCTTGAGAGAATCCATTTATCAACGATTTTTAGATCTTCCTCCTTTACATCTATCTCTTCGAAATCCTCGAGGTTAAGAAGGGCGAACCTCGTAGCGTTCCAAATTTTGTTAGCAAATTTTTTATACGAGTCAAAATATCTCGGATCTAGTTTTATATCCCTACCCTGAGCCGCCAGAATGGCAAGGGTGAATCTCATTGGATCTGCTCCATATTCCTCAATAACTTCTAGGGGATCTATACCATTTCCAAGGGATTTACTCATTTTTCTACCGTATTTGTCCCTCACCAATTGATGGATGTATACATCAGAGAACGGCTTATCTCCCATAAATTCGTATCCCATCATTATCATTCTTGCAACCCAGAAGAAGATTATGTCAAATCCTGTAACAAGAAGATCTGTTGGATAGTATCTCTTTAAATCTTCTGTTTCTTCTGGCCAGCCAAGGGTTGAAAAAGGCCAAAGAGCTGAAGAGAACCATGTGTCAAGAACATCCTCGTCTTGCCTCAAGTTTGTAGAACCGCATTTTTCACATTTCTTTGGCTCCTCCTCTGATGCCATAACATGGCCACAATCTTCACAATACCAAACGGGAATTCTATGCCCCCACCAAAGTTGTCTTGATATGCACCAATCCCTTATCTCGTACATCCAGTTGAGATACACCTTTTTCCATCTCTCTGGATAGAACTTAATCTCACCTTTTTCAACAGCTTCTATTCCTCTCTCTGCAAGCGGCTTCGTCTTGACGAACCACTGGTCCATGATTCTCGGTTCAATCGCTGTGTCACACCTGTAGCAGTGACCTACGGAATGAACATAGTCCTCCACCTTTTCAAGGTAACCTTCCTTTTTAAGATCTTCAACAATCTTCTCTCTTGCCTTATACCTATCAAGTCCTGCGTATTTTCCGCCGTTTTCGTTTACTACCGCTTCATCGGTGAATATGTCAATAACGGGCAGGTTGTGGCGCTGACCAATCAAAAAGTCGTTGGGATCATGGGCCGGTGTTATCTTAACCGCACCGGTACCAAATTTCGGATCAACATATTTATCTGCTATTATTGGAAGTTCTCTGCCAACAAGCGGAAGAATAGCAACCTTCCCAACAAGGTTTTTATACCTTTCATCCTCAGGATGAACGGCTATTGCGGTGTCACCAAGCATCGTCTCAGGCCTTGTTGTGGCTACCATAACATAACCACTGTCATCTTTAAGAGGATACTTTATGTAATAGAGTTTTCCTTTTTCCTCCTTATGTTCAACTTCCTCATCAGAAAGAACTGTTTTACATCTTGGACACCAATTCACTATATAATGACCTTTATAAATCAATCCCTTTTTATAAAGATCGACAAAAACCTTCTTTACAGCTTTATTAAGTCCTTCATCAAGGGTGAATCTCTCTCTTGTCCAATCGACGGAGGCTCCCATGGCCATTATCTGTTCTTTTATTTCTTTTCTGTACTTGTTAGCCCATTTCCAGGTCTTTTTAATAAATTCTTCTCTTCCAATTTCTTCTCTTTTTTTACCTTCTGTCTTCATTAGATATTTCTCAACAGCGTTCTGTGTTGCGATTCCAGCGTGATCTTCTCCCGGAAGCCACAAAACATCGTATCCTTGCATTCTTTTGAACCGGACGACGATGTCTTGAAGTGTCATGTTAAGGGCGTGCCCCATATGAATTCTTCCTGTTATATTAGGTGGTGGGATAACTATGGAATACTTTGGACCACAGCCTTTGGGAGTAAAATACCCTTTATCAAGCCAGAATTTATACCACTTCTTTTCTATATTTTGTGGTTCATACCTTGTGGAAATATCCATAGTCTTTTCACCTCCGCTTTTTGTGAATTATAGAGGTTTTGCAAAGCAATCTCAAGAGCTAATGAGATAAACCCCGCAGATAGGTACAGAGATAGTACCTATCTACAAATCAAAAGATTCAAATGCTTGACTAAAATAGAAAAATTGTGATAATATATCCATCGCTGGATGGGCGCGTAGCTCAGTTGGGAGAGCGCTTCCTTGACGCGGAAGAGGCCGTAGGTTCAAGTCCTGCCGCGCCCACCAAAGCCCCCGGTAAGGGGGCTTTTTATTTTTCATCCTTCCAGTTCTTTGGATCTTGCTCCGTAGGAATGTAGAATGGTCCTTCTATGCTTTCTGGAAGATATCTTTGCTCTACCCAGCCCCCGAAGTCGTGAGGATACTTATACCCACTATTTGGCAAGTTCCTCAAATGGTATGGAACCTCAGCTGGCAGGTTGGATACTTCCTTAGCCCTTTTTAGAGCTTTGTATGCGGAATTGCTCTTTGGAGCCAAAGAAAGATAAATAGTTGCATGGGCTAAGTTTATCTCTGCTTCTGGAAGCCCCACAAGCTCCACAGCTTGGGCGGCTGCTGTGGCTATTGGAAGGGCCATCGGATCGGCAAGACCTATGTCTTCACTTGCAAGTATTACAAGCCTTCTTGCTATGAAACGGGGATCCTCGCCCAGTTCCAACATCCTTGCAAGGTAATATATGGCAGCATCTGGATCAGAACCTCTTACGCTCTTTATAAATGCAGAGATAAGGTTGTAATGCTCCTTCTTGTCCAAAATTTCTCTTTTTTCTGCCTCTCCACCTTCAATCAAGTTTTGTAGGGAAACAAGAGCTTTTCTTGCATCACCATCGCTGTAGTATGCTATTGTTTCGAGCTCCTCATCAGTCACATCTTTTCCAAGTGTGCCAAGAGCTCTTTTTAAGATTTTGACTATGTCTTCATTCGAAAGCTTCCTAAATCGATACACGCTCACTCGGGAAAGAAGAGGTTCTATTATGTAGTAGGATGGGGATTCCGTTGTTGTTGCTATAAGAACCAAATATCCCTTTTCAAGGGGCTCTAGAAATATTCTTTGATCGTTTCTCTTTATACTGTGAATCTCATCAACAAGCAAAAAAGTTCTTTTACCGTATTTAGAAAGTTCCGAGGCTCGAGCGACTATCTTTCTTATCGTAACGAAAGAAGTAGTTGACGCGGAAATGTGATGAGCCTCCCCTTTTATCATTCTCTTTAATATCTTTAAAAAAGATGTTTTACCACATCCCGGTGGGCCATGTATTATAA
>JAMOOR010000030.1 GCA_027065235.1 Thermotogaceae bacterium
TCATATTTGGTGTGAATTACTCAACGAGCAAAATCCTTATTTTTCACGAAAAAATCAGTGCGATTTTCTTTGCATGGGGAATATATTTGAATTTGCTAGTTTTCAAAATGGCCGTTAATGAAGAATTTAACAAAAAGGTAAAGGGTATTTTTCTTGCGGTTATGGGTGCAACCTCACTTATAGTCCTTCTGATGGAGAAATGCCCCATTTACTACGCATCTTTGCTGATTCTTCAACTCCTTCCAACAGTTGCCATGATTTTCTATATACTCAGAGCAAGAAAATACAATCTAAAAGAGCTTTACTATTCCTATTTGATATTCTCGATAGGAATGATTGTTTATCTTGCCAGTTCAGTTTTTTCGCTTATAAACTACTTCCCAGTTGTATTTGGGATATTTTATATGTACGGCGTGTACCTAAAGGATGTTTTCATAACATTTAGAGATTTTCAAAGGATGTTAAGGTATGATGGATTGACCTCAGCTTACAGCAGAGTTGTTTTGAATTCATTGAAATTGAATAAAGATGATTCTGTGGTTTTCGTAGACGTGAACGATTTTAAGAAGTTTAACGACACTATGGGCCACAAAGCTGGTGATAAGGCGCTCGTGAATATCGTTGATACTATGAAGAAGAACCTAAAAGGAAAGGACATGGTCATAAGATATGGAGGAGATGAATTCGTGATTGTTTTAAAGGGATGCTCTGCTGAAAATGCAAGGAAGATCATGGAAAGGATTTCGAGGGAGATAAGAAAAACCTTTCCCCCAGGAATTTCCTATGGGATCTCCACTTCAAGCGAAAACCTCGAGGTTCTGTTAAGAAGAGCTGACAAGAACATGTATATGATGAAAAGAAAACTAAAGAGCAAGTAATGACTCACTTCATATTTTCTATGAAGGTTTCCACAATTTTTCTCCAAAGCTCTGCTGTTTTTGGAAAGTTGAATCCTCCTCCACCAAGGAGAATTACCTTTGAATTATGATTCTTTACGCATCTCGCGAAAATCTTTGCTATTTCTTCGTAGAACCTATCACCAAGGTCTATCGAGGACATGGGATCATCTTTATGACCATCAACCCCCATCTGAACTATGAAGAAGTCTGGTTTAAAAGGTCTAACCTTTAGTGGAATCTGTGGGAGAACCCTCTTTAGTATATCTTGCTCCCTTTCGCCGGGCATTATAGGAATGTTGAAATTCGTTTTGGTATTTTCACTCTCATACCCGGAAACGTAAGGATACTGGGTGGATGGATGTTGATGGATGGACATAGTGAATACAGTGTCATCGTTGTAGAAAATCTTTTGAGTCCCATCACCATGGTGTTCATCCCAATCGAGTATAAACACCCTTTTTGCTCCAAGCTTTTGTGCGTATCTTGCAGCTAGGGCAACGTCGTTGAATATGCAAAATCCTCTTGCTCTATTCTCAAAAGCATGGTGCCAGCCTCCGCATAGGTTAACTGCAATATCGTAACCTTCATTCAACGTGAGCTCCACTGCCCGCAAGGTTGCACCGGCGGAAAGCCTCGCCGGATCGTACATCGAAGGAGGAACTGGGGTATCCAAATCACCAGCCTTTCCTTCCTTCACAGATATCACATAATCTTCGGTGTGAACAAAAAGAAGCTCCTCTTCCTCTGCATACCTAGGGGGAAATATCTCAAGTTCCTTTATCTTTGAAAGTTCTTCAACGCCCATTTTGCACCTTGAGCTTCTCATTGGATGACCGTATCCAAAATCATATGATAAAAGTTCATCACTCCAAACAAGTGCTGCCCTCATTGCCATCACCTCTCGTTGCATATATAACATTAATTAAAATTATTTTAAGTTAAGAAAAATTTCTTTTAATATGTGATATTTTTCATCTAGGACAGTTACAGTTCCACTGAAATTTTCCCTACTAAAAAGCAGTGTTAAAGTTGCAAAATTATAATCATTGACTGCAGGAACATCTGAAATATAACTAGCATCACTAGTACATTCGCCAATGAGTTTGTATACAGGATTAGGAAAAAGAAATTCTGTTGCAATTGGAGAAACTATTTCCATTGAGGTTGACAGTGTTAAAGTTGCGATTTTGGTACTTGTAGAAAGCTTTAGTATATCAATTTCGACATCTGGATCATAAAATCCCGAAGCATTATAATCAACTGAAACTGTTGTATCGTTCACTATTAATTTCATTGTATGTATGCCTGACCTTCGGGATGTAAGATAGTAGATCAAGTAAAAACTGTTTGCATATTCCCCAATATATTTTTGAATGTATTTCAATTTACTTTCAAGTAGATCAAAAGATTCAATATAGGAAAAGCCCTCGTTTCCTATTTCTTTCAAAACGTATACATCTACATCTTTGCCTACACCAACTGTGTAAATTTTCTTTTCACCTCTTGCTTCCAATGCTTCGTTCAAAGAAAATTTTCCCGCTGTATCCTTTCCATCTGTTATAAGGATGAGTATTCCCATAACTACTTTATCCGCATCAGTATAATCTTCCCACATATTGACAGAATGTATAACTGCACCGTAAAGATCTGTAGAAGACATTGGTGATCTTCTTAGCTTATCAACAGCGGTTATCAGCTTTTCTTTATCTGAAGTAAAGTCAATAATGGTTTTTGGAGAATCGTCGAAAGCCACAATTGCTATTTCTTGAAAAGTAGGCTTAGCGTTTATAAGAGCTTTCAGAGATTCTTTTATTTTATCAAGCTCTTCATGAGAAATGCTTCCGCTAACATCAACCGCTACAACCGTTTTGAATGTATAATTCACATTGCTATATTTCTTCACTCCAAAATACGATTCATCTTTTTCAATTTCCTCTCCATCATCTTCTATCATAAAATCTGTACTATCCAGATCTTGAGCGGGGTATCCGCGTTTATACACTTGAATATACGTATTTATTAAGTTTGGTTTGTAGGTCTTGAATTTAAACACGTTAATTTTAAACTCTCTTTCCAATGAAAAGAGCTGTACAGAACTTACCCCAACTATCTTCCCTTCATCGTTTTTAGCAACTACAGACCAATAATATGTGTTATTGAAGGATAGATTTTTTACAGAATACGAGTTTATCGTGACACCATCAGCTATTTTATACATTTTGGAAAACAAGCGTAACTCTTCTGAAAACTCACAAGATGTGGACATGTAAATATCGTAGTATGAGGCCTCTTCTATTTTTTCCCATTGAAGATTCACGTTTGAACTATATATAATTTCTCCTTCTCTTGGGGATTTAAGAATTATATTTTTAGCACTGGTTTTAAACTGCATGATTTGTGACTGAAATAACTTATATGCAGGACGGTTATTTATATCATTGTACACAACTTTAAGAACAGCTTTCCAGTAATAAGTTTTACCATTTGAAAGCAATATATCAGGTCTTGCATGAACATTTACAATATCAGCTGGTTTGAATTTTTCTTCATAAATTTTCTTCATACTGTCTCCCGATTTATCTGACAAATAAATTGATACAATAAGATCCTTGTAATCTTTATCCAAAATTCTCCTTATGGATAATGTAAATTCTGGGTTTAAATGAGATATAACTTCTCCGTTTTTTGGAGATTCTATTGTAACTTCCCATCCTTTGGTAAGATTATTAAGGGAGCATGCACCTAAGGCTAAAAGAAAAGCAAATAATAAAATCACCTTTTTCATGTTTTGTACCCCTTATAGTTTGTTTTTCTTCACCTTTATTATACCGCTTTTCTCAATAAAGCATTTACCAAAGTAGTATTTAAAAACCCCGCTCCAAGCGGGGTTTACTTATTCTGTTTCTCTTTTGGTTCTATTACTTTATCAACTATTCCATAGTCGAGCGCTTCGTAAGCTGTCATGAAGAAATCTCTATCGGTATCCTGCTCTATCTTTTCTATAGGTTGGCCGGTGTGTTTGGAAAGAATCTTGTTGAGTGTATCTTTTATTCTCAAAAGCTCCTTCGTTATTATCTCAACATCCTTTGCCGGTCCTTGAGCACCACCAAGGGGCTGATGGA
>JAMOOR010000031.1 GCA_027065235.1 Thermotogaceae bacterium
TACCCCTTATCTTGTCAATCATAACGGACACCTCCCAGAAACTTTGCTCATAGAGTAAATCGGCAAAAAACCGGCAAGCTTTAACAATAAAAAATGCCCCTACAGGGGCGAAGATTTTTAAAGGTCATTTATTACTTACTTTCATTAACTTCATCGAAGTTTACGATCTCCATATAAGGGCCACTCATGTGCATGGCATAGATTCCATTTTTTGTAAGGTAATTTATTTCTGATTCGGGAATGTTCAGTGAAGAAAATACATACACCACTTTTTTCCCTCTAAATTCAGGAAAGTATTCAAAGAGTTTTTCGCTCTTTGCAAACTCAGCAAACTTTTCCACATGGACATGTGTTGGATTGCTTTTGGTTTCATTAACTATAACGAGATCATCGCATTCGACCAAAACGTCTATTTCGATTATTTTGGATTTATCCTTTCTGCTCCTCCTCTTTATGTTAGAAGCTATATCATAACTGTCACAGTTAAAATATTTCTTTACTATCTCGTGAAATGCTGGCTCCACGATATCCTCAACGAGCTTCCCCATCTTGTTAGCTATTCTACCAATCTCCTTATTCAAATTCTCTATAGATGCCTTTGCCCAATCTTTAAATTCTCCCATCTCATCCTTGAACCTCCCCATTTCATTTTTGAACTCTATCATTTCTTCTTTCAGCTTTCGTGTATCTTCCCTTATCTCGTCTTTGAACTTTAGCATCTCTTCTTTCAGCTTTTGCGTATCTTCCCTTATCTCATCTTTGAATTTCAGCATCTCTCTCTTTAGCTCTTGGATTTCGAGCTCTGTTTTCTTTTGTGTCTTTATAAGATCAGCCATGAGTTCTTCAAGGGTTTCCACTCTCTCTTCCACAGTTTTCATCCAAACCACCTCAAGTTTATCTTATCATCAATCAATTTTTATTTGTAGCATTTAACTCACCAATATATTTCCTTTCTCTCCAAATATCTACCCCAACCTTTTTCACCTAAGAACTCTCCATCTTTTACAAGGAATTTCCCTTTGGAAATGGTGCTCAAGATCTTTCCTTTTACCTTTATTCCTTCATAGACGTTGTAATCACTCACAGAATGATGATCTTTTATAGTCCATTCTGCCCTTGGATCAAATATAACTATATCGGCGTCACTTCCTACTTCAACAACACCCTTTTTGGGATAAAGTCCATAGACCCTTGCGACATTCTCTGTGAACCGGTCTATAACTTCCTCCCCAAAAAGGGTGTACATCAGAACGAACGAAAATTCAACTCCACCTATACCTTGTGGGATCTCCGTTGTGTACTCTCCAGAATTTTTAAGTTCTTTCGTGAAAGAACAGTGGTCAGTTCCTATGGTGTAAATAGCGTCGAAATTCTCTCTTAAAAGGTCCCTTTCATATAAAGACCGCAATGGCGGTGTCATCAAAAAGAGTTTGCCGTCCTGCCTTTCAAAGAAGGTCTCATCGAGCCAGAAATAATGCGGACAGCTTTCAAGGATTATGTTTTCAAAGAGAGCATCGGAAAATCTCCTGAAAACCTCCTTGGCAGTTATTCCACTGGATACATGGACTATGTAAAGCTGGCCGTCTCTGTAAACACTCATCTGAGCGAGTTTAACAACTTCTGAGAGCTCTGCAATGGTTGGCCTTGATTTTGAATGATCCTTTGGAAGAATTTTCGTTCCTTCATATTTTTTAATTATTTCATCGTTTTCGGCGTGTACAACTACAACAAATCCCATATTCCTTGAAAGAGTCAAAAGGTCATCTATGTACCTATCATAGGTTCTTCTATCAGTGTTGGAGTAGGTTGTGAAAAGCTTTATACTGGCCATTCCAAGAGCTTTACTTACCTTTGCTACTTCTTCTGCGGGATCTTTTGGATTGGCTATGGTGGAGTGAAAGGCGTAATCTATCACACTGTCTTTCGCATCCTCAAGACGATTTTTAAAGAATTCCTCAATCTCTTTGACGCTGGAAGCTGGATCGATAAAATCAATGATAGTTGTTATGCCTCCAAAAGCTGCGCTCACACTTCCATGGTAAAAATCATCAACCGATGTCCAATTTGCAACCCTTAGTTTGAAATGGACATGCGGATCGATAAAACCAGGGAGAACGAAATTCCCCTTTGCATCGTAAACTTCCCTTGCTTCAAGATCGTTCCTTGTTATAGCGGCTATTTTTCCTTCCTTTACATACACATCTGCTTTAACAAAATCTCCTTTTATATAGACAAGGCCGTTTTTTATAGCAAGATCGTACACCATCCCACCCTCTCTCAATTTTTAAGGTTGTATCTCCTTATAGCTGAATTTATTATAGTCAAAACCAGATCGTCATAACTCATCCCAGCTGCCTTCGCCATCTTGGTTATATCGGAATATTCGGGAACAAGAAGTGGAAGAGAGTTGACATCTAATATATAGTAATTACCGTCCTTTATCCTCATATCCATACGGGCGTAATCTCTAAGGCCAAGGACTTTAAAAGCTTTCTTTGCAGCCTCTTCCACGGTTTTGTACATCTTTTCATCAAGCCTTGCTGGGATCACATAGTTTATGTATTTATCAAAGCCTTGATTTTTTACCCTATCAGAATAGAACCTTTCTATACCTTCAGGAAGTCCGGAAAAATCTATTTCAAGCAGTGGGAGAACCTCAACACCACCTTCCTTTTCCAAAAGGCCTACTGTAACTTCCATGCCATCTATGAACTCCTCAACAAGTGCTCCTTCATGGAAATTTTCATGGATCCAAGATACTGCTCTTTCTATCTCTCCATCACTGTAGCAAACAGATTCTTTTCTCAAACCCTTTGAGCTACCTTCCCTTAAAGGTTTAACTATAACGGGAAATTTTAAATCGTGTTTTGGCAATTTTTCTCCCGGATAAACCATAAAGAATTTGGCGGTGTTTATACCGTGGGATAAAAGGACAGATTTTGTAACCGCTTTATCTATGCAAAGAGCATGGGAAAGAGCTGGAGCCGTTGTGTATGGAATACCTAAAAGATCTAAAACCGCTGGAACATGGAGCTGTCTTCCGTCCTTCCCTCCAGAAGTTGCCATGTTAAAGGCTATGTCGTATTTTTTTATCTCTTTCATAAAATTATCATCAAAGGGAACTACCCCCACATTGAATTTTTTCTCAAGGGCAGCTTTTATAGCTTCAAGCATCTCTCTTTTATACTCATCCAATTTCTCATCGCAGACTATGGCTACTTTCATAGGGTTTCCCTCCTTATCCTTTGATTCCACTGTGGGTCACACCTTCCACTATATACCTTTGAAGGAATATGTAAACTATGAACAAAGGTATTACGGAAAGGAAGCTACCTGTAAGAAGGTAGTTCCACTCAGCATCGTATTCCGATTGAAATTGTGTAAGTCCTATGGTAACTGTATATAAACTCTCAGAACTTATATAAAGAACGGGCCTTAAAAGATCGTTCCAGTTGTTCATGAAGGCTATTATGAAGAGTGTAACAGTTTCCACCCTTGCCAGGGGGAAAAATACATTTAAGAACATTCTAAATGGCCCTGCTCCATCTATAGCTGCAGCATCTTCAAGATCTTGAGGGATATTTTCAAAGAATTCTTTATACAAAAAGGTCCCAAAAGCTCCTGTAAGGAAAGAAGGAACGATAAGAGGCAGGTAAGTATCAAGCCAGCCTATTTTCATCATGAGGAGAAATTCGGGAATTATCGTCACCTGAACGGGGATCATCATAGTTGCCAAAAGAAGAGAGAATATGAATTTCGAGCCTTTGAATCTCATCCTTGCAAAGGCGAAACCTGCCATGGAACATGTAAAGACTTGCCCCAAAGCTGCCAAAGAAGCCACTATGAAACTGTTCAATATGTATCTCATGAAATTGTACTTCTTCAAAACAGTTATATAGTTCTCGAACATGTCCTTTTTAAAGAGCTTGTCTGGAATGAAAGATGGTGGGATTCTGAAAATATTTTGCTCTGAAT
>JAMOOR010000032.1 GCA_027065235.1 Thermotogaceae bacterium
CAGAAGAAAGGGAGGTTGGGGGTTTCTTTTCGGCGATGAGGGAGGCGGATTTTCCATCTCCCTCAATTTAATTAAAAAAACTTTTGATTACTATGATGGCATAGAGAACTACGACGATGTGTTTGACATAATCCTTGATCATTTCAACGTCAAGGAAATACCGGAGCTGGTATCGTTCCAATCTGAGGAAAACTTCAAGGAAAGGATATCTTCACTAGTAAAATCCTTAAAACCCACCCCGCTTGTTCTATCAATTCTTCAAAAAGAAATAGAAAAATTCGCCAAAAGGGTCAAGAAACTTGCAAGTGAGGAAAATGTAAAAACGGTGTACACCTTTGGTGGAATGTTTGAAATGAAGATTTACAGAAAGACCTTTGAGAAGCTTGTAAAACCTTTGGATGTAAAATCTTGCAAAAAAGATATTTCCCTTGAAATTGCAAAACATGTTATGGAGGAGATATTATGAACATCATTGTTTTTATAAAACAGGTTCCAGATACGGATAAGGTAAAGATAGACCCAGAAACTGGAACGATGATAAGAGAAGGATTCGAGGCAACGATAAATACATTCGACCTCCATGCTTTGGAGCTTGCAGTCAGGATAAAGGAAAAAACAGAATCAAAAGTTACGACAATAAGTATGGGCCCTCCAAATACAGAGGATATTTTAAGGCAGTCCATAGCCCTTGGAGCTGATGAGGCGATTTTACTCACTGACAGGTTCTTTGCTGGCGCAGATACTTTGGCAACAAGTGTTGCTCTTGCCAGAGCCATTGAAAATATTGATTTTGACCTGATAATTGCCGGCGAGAGGGCAACAGACGGTGAGACTGGTCAAGTTGGACCAGAGGTTGGAGTTTTGCTTGGAATTCCCGTTGTAAGCTATGTATCAAAACTTGTCGAGATAGATAAGAATTCAATAGTTGTTGAAAGAAGTGTAGAGGATGGAATAGAAAGATGGCAGGTTGAGCTTCCCGCCCTTATTGCGGTAACAAGGGCAGTTTCAGAACCGCGCCTTCCAACCCTTTCTGGAAAGAAAAAAGCCATGAAAAGCTCTGTTAAAAAGCTTTCAGCATCAGTTCTTGGATTAAAACCGGAAGAAATAGGCCTTAGGGGCTCTCCAACGAGGGTTTCAAAGGTGTTTAATGTGAAAGTTACAAGAAACGTTCAGATGTACGAAGGTGAAAATTTGCAAGAAGGTATCAATAGGGTCGTTGAGATTCTCAGGGGGTATGTGAAATGATAATGATAATAGAAAACAAAATCTCAAAAACGCTATATGAGCTTATAGGAAAAGCACAAGAGCTCTCAAGAAAAAAGCCACAGAAGGTAGCGGTGCTTCTTATTGGCAGCAACTTTGAAAATGCTGAGGAGCTTCTTCATTATGGTGTAGATGAGGTTCATGTAGCGTTTCACAAGGAATTGAAAAGATTTTCCCTTGATCCGTTTTTAAGAATCGCCTTAAAAGTAATCGATGAAACAAAACCAGATATAATAATCTCTCCTGCGGATAGCTTTGGAAGAACTCTGATGCCTGCAATAGCCGCTGCCTTAAAAACGGGCCTCACCGCTGATTGCACGGAACTCGATTTTGATGAGAAGGGACAATTCCTTCAAACAAGACCTGCCATAGGAGGAAATGTAATGGCGATGATAATTATTCCAAAGCATAGCCCAAAAATGGCGACGGTTAGGCCAAGAACCTTCAAACCAGCGGAAAAAATTGGGAAAAAGGAAGGTGCATTTGTAAAGTTCTGGGAAATTACAGAAAAAGATATAAAAGACAGGGCAAAACTTTTATCCTTCACTCCCAAGGAAAACGAGATAGATATCCAAAGCGCCGATGTTATAGTCGCTGTGGGAAAGGGAATGAGGAAAAAGGAGAATGTAGAGGTTGCAAAAAAGTTGGCAGAGCTTGTAGGTGGGGCGGTTGGAGCCAGCAGAGCGGCGGTTGATGCAAAATGGCTTTCTCATGATCACCAGGTTGGACTTAGTGGAAAGACAGTAAGTCCAAAGGTGTACATAGCAGCGGGTATATCAGGGGCGGTTCAACATGTGGCCGGCATGAAAACATCAGAAACGATCATAGCCATAAACAAGGATAAATACGCACCTATCTTTAAAGTCTCTGATATCGGCATAGTCGCCGATGCAACTTCAACCCTTGAAGAAATCTTTAAAAAGCTTGAAAAGACAGCGGAGGAGAGAATATGAAATATTCAAAGGTTATAGAAGAGATAATTCAAAAACTTATAGAGATAGTCGGTGAGGAAAATGTGAAAACAGAGAAAGACTATCTTGAGAAGTACTCCAAAGATGAGACATCAGAAGTGAAGCCTCATCTTCCAGAAGTCGTCGTCTTTGCCACGAAAACAGAGCAAGTTGCAAAGATCATTAAACTCGCCAACGAAAAACTGATCCCCGTAACTCCAAGGGGAGCAGGAACGGGACTTTCTGGAGGAGCCGTTCCCGTTTACGGCGGGATTGTGTTATCTCTTGAAAAGATGAACCAAATTCTTGAATTCAATCCAGAAGACTTGGCGGTTGTGGTCCAGCCAGGGGTTATAACAGGAGAAATTCAAAAACTGGCGGAAGAGCATGGACTTTACTACGCCGGAGATCCTGCCAGCAGCGAAAGCTCATCAATAGGCGGCAATATTGCGGAAAACGCCGGAGGAACAAGAGTTATAAAGTACGGTCCAACAAGTTTTCATGTTCTGGCCCTTGAGGTGGTTACTCCAACGGGAGAGATAGTAAGATACGGTGGAAAGATGCTTAAAAATGTAATGGGATACGATATGGTTCGCCTTATGGTAGGCTCTGAAGGCACACTGGGTATAGTAACGAAGATAACACTAAGGCTCGTTCCAAAACCAAAATATTTATCAACACTTCTTGTTCCATTTGACTCACTTGAAAATTCCATAAACTCCGTGCCAAAAGTTTTATCTACCTTGGGCTTCTTGCCATCATCGATAGAGTTCATGGATAAGGAATCAGTTAAGATGGCAAGCAAGTTCTTAAACGAGGAGATACCCAACATGGAAAGCCCTGCACATCTTATAGTTGAAATAGAAGCGCAGGATAAGGATAGTCTTGCAAAAAGCTATATGAAACTTGGCGATGAAATGATGAAAAACGGTGCCGTTGAAGTATACATAGCCGACAACCGCCACCACAGGGAAAAGATATGGAAGTTTAGAAAAGCCATAGCAGAAGGAATAATAGCCTTCCGTCCTACCCACTGTATGGAAGATGTTAGCGTTCCAATATCAAAAATGCCCCAGATAGTCCTTGAAGCAGAAAAAATAGCAAGAAACAACGGGATAGAAGTTCTATCCTTTGGCCATGTTGGTGATGGAAATATGCATGTTACATTCTTAAAACCACCCGAGATGAGTAGTGATTCATGGAAAGAAAGGCTTGAAAACTCACTTGTTGAACTCTATAAACTCACAGCAAAACTTGGCGGTTCAATCACGGGAGAGCATGGCGTTGGAGTTAAAAGAAGAAGGTTCCTTAAAATTTTCATGACGGAAGAAGAGATAGAATTCATGAGAAAGATTAAAAAAGCTCTTGATCCCAATATGATCTTGAACCCAGGAAAAATTTTCTAGAACAAAATTGAAGCTACTAATTGGTTCCTCACTGTGGAAACTTCTTTTCAAAAGCTGCAAATTTTAAAAGTGACTCTTCCGTCACCTGATAAGTGGGGGTTCCCGAACCCGCTACTTATTTATTATCATTCTCTCGATTTGAAAGCATATAACTTTTGGGAAAAACCGTTTCTCCTCTGTATCTTCAATCCATTTAAGAGTAACTCTTCCTAAAAACCAAAGAAGTTGTATGATAATTTTTACTTAACAACATGCTTTATTACTGCTAGTATGTGAAACAATAATATTGTGTTAA
>JAMOOR010000033.1 GCA_027065235.1 Thermotogaceae bacterium
AGGAAGCAAAGAAGATAGAAGAAGGAAAATACATAAGAGGCCTTTACTCTGGTGGAACCTTGGCAGACGAGGCAATGATGATATTCACAAAAGAAGTAGGGCCAATATGGTCGCCATCTCCAATTGATCCACAATACAAGCTTGAGAATATCAACGAAAGCAAAGAGCACACAATAGTCGACATGGGAGAAGATGAGTTCACAAGGGGAAGACCCCATCCTATGATCGACTTCACGATGAGAAAGGAAAGACTTATCAAAGAGTATAAAGATCCAGAAACAGCTATAATAATCCTTGACATTGTTCTTGGATATGGTTCTCACATGGATCCTGCCTCTGAAATAGCGGAAGCTGTGGAGAAAGCAAGAAAAGAACATGGAAAGTACAAACTCGTTGTAGCCAACATACTTGGAACAAAGGACGATCCGCAAAACTATGACAAACAATGGAAAACTCTTGAAGAGGCTGGTGTTGTTGTATTCCCAAGTAATGCTACTGCCGTTAAATTTGCAGCTTCCGTTTGGAAGGAGTTGAAAGCATGAGGGAACTCTTCAAACAAGAACTCAAAGTTATAAACATAGGCCTTAAAGGATTCTATGAAGATCTCAAGAAACAAGGCGCAAAAGCAGTGCATGTTGACTGGAAACCACCCCTTGGTGGAAGGGAGACCCTTGAGGTTCTTGAAGCTTTAAAGAATGTAAAGGTAGACATTGAAGAAGCCAACAAAAAAGTTATAGAAATTTTGATGGCTGGCCAGCCAACACTGGTTGGAATGGCGCAGGCAAAAGATGTGGTCCCTGGAATGGAGAAAAAGCTAATTCTTCACGCTGGCCCACCAATTGAATGGGAAAGAATGAGCGGTCCACTTAAGGGAGCTGTAATAGGCGGGCTTATATACGAAGGTCTTGCAAAGGATGAAAAAGAGGCAGAGGAACTTGCAAAAAGTGGAGAAATAAAATTCGATCCTTGGCACCATCACGACGGCGTAGGACCGATGGCAGGAGTTGCAACATATTCTATGCCTGTTTTCATCATAGAAAACAAGACCTATGGGGTCAGGGCTTACTGTACCATGAACGAAGGTCTTGGAAAGGTTCTAAGGTATGGTGCATATAGCCAGGAAGTTATCGACAGACTAAAATGGATGGAAGAAGTTCTCTATCCAGTATTGAAAGAAGCAATAAAACTTAAGGGTGAAATAAACTTAAAGAATATCATCGCACAGGCCCTTCAGATGGGAGATGAATGCCATAACAGAAACAGAGCCGCTACATCCCTGTTTTTCAGAGAAATAGCTCCAGCTATAATAGAGACTTCCTTCTCTGATAAGGATAAAAAGAAGGTCCTCGAGTTCATCGATTCCAACGACCACTTCTTCCTGAACCTTTCAATGCCTGCCATGAAAGCAACGCTTATGCCTGCTGAAGGAGTTGAAGGTAGCACAATAGTTACTGTCATGGCAAGAAACGGAACGGATTTTGGGATCAGGGTAGCAGGTCTTAAGGGAGAGTGGTTCGTAGGACCAGCACAAGAAGTAGATGGATTGTTCTTCCCGGGATTTGGACCAGAGGATGCAAATCCAGATATAGGAGACAGCACCATAACAGAAACAGGAGGGATCGGAGGCTTTGCAATGGCATCGGCACCGGCTATAGTTAAATTTGTCGGAGGGACGGTTAAAGATGCGATAGAAACCACCAAGAAGATGTACGAAATAACCGATGCTGAGAATAACACTTACAAAGTTCCATTCCTTGAATTCAGAGGAACTCCAACGGGGATAAACATAGTAAAAGTTGTTGAAAAAGGAATCTTGCCAAGAATTAATACGGGGATAGCTCATAAAGAGCCCGGAATAGGGCAGGTAGGTGCAGGATTAACCTACCCGCCAATGAACATCTTTATAGATGCTCTTAAGAAGTTTGTTGAAAAATACTCATAACATCATAGAGGAGGTGTTCTTTGTGAAGATTAAGGTTTACGATTTAACACAGCCAATTGGTGTATCCACTCCACCATGGCCAACTTATGAGCCTGTTAAACTTTGGTATTTCAAAAGACTCTCTACAAACAGGGTTAATGGGCAAATAGTCCAGACGAGCTTTCATAACGGAACCCATCTTGATGGTCAGAGACATTTTGTCAGCCATGGCGACGATATAGCTTCTTTGCCACTTGATGGCTACTTGTTTGGTGAGGGTGTCATTATTGATATAAGCAAAGAAGTTGGAGATTTTGATATTTACAAACCGGAGCATTTCTTGAAAGTTGCAAAGGAGAACAACATAGAAATAAAGGAAGGTGACATACTCATAATCTATACGGGTTACAGTAAATACGCGTGGTATCAACCGGAAGCTGATGAAATTAAGTACTACTTCTACCATCCAGGCCCAGACAAAGAATTTGCCGACTGGGTAAAAGACCTTAAGATCAAATGGATCGGTGTTGATTGTGGATCTGCAGACCACCCAATGAACACAGTTCTTAGAGAAATAAGACCAGATGTTGCAAAACTCGCTGACAAGCACTTCAGGGAAAAATATGGAAAACCACTCGATGAGTACTTTACAGATGAAACATATCAGCTTATGCATACTTACCTATTCCCACACAAGATCCTTCACGCTGAGAACCTTGGCGGAGACATAGAAAAGGTTCTCAACAGGAGAATGTGGATAGGAATATTCCCATGGAAACTTGTTGATGGTGAGTCTGCGATGGCAAGAGTTGCCGCTTTTGAAATCATAGAGTAAAGAAGGAGGTTGTTAAAGTATGAGAAGGGAACCACCAGAAAAGGTATCACAGGAAAAAATAACTTTTGATGTAAGGGAGCTTGAACCATTACTAGCTCCACCAGAGATGCCGAAGCCACCATTTGAACCAGCTTACATCGAAGTAAAAAACAGAGAAGGAGAAACTCACACACTCGTTATAAGAGAAGCGAAAAAAGAGGAAGCTCCCATGCTAATTGAATTCATGAAGAAGTTCATCGATGTTGACCATGACTTCTACGACATAGTCGGTGCAAGAGTTCTGGCAGAGCTCCTTGGTTGGTACAGAAACAGGCTTAAGGATCCTTATGTTCTTTTAGGACTCATTGATGGAGAACTTGTTGGATTCGCCAATGGAAGAATAATGAATGAAGACATCAATATTTCCCTCCACTCAATGGCATTCAAGAGGGGATTCAAAATTGGTGCAATAATGTACTATGCAAAAGCCCAATATGCTTTTGAAGTTCTTGGAAACACTGAATGGTGGGCAACATATGAAAGCTATAATGGATTCAAGAGATGGGGAATTGGAATGGCTCAGCCATCCTACCCATGGCCGGACTATCAACATGAACTTGGTGGAGCAAGAGTTTACTATATAACCAAGGAATACTGGGACACTGTAGTTAAGAACTATCTTCTTGACTACATTGGCTCCGATCTTAAAAGACCTGTTCCAGAGGATCTTCTTAAGAAGAACGAAAAGCTTATCACTCCCGAAAAGATCGAGGTTTAATAATATTGGAAAGCCAAAAGCCGCCCGAATGGGCGGCTTTCCTTTATTTATAGCAAACTTATGTTTATTCAAAGCGGATATTTGCCACATGTTCTTCAAAGCTCTACAAAAGTTCCTTAAGGTTATTGAGACGTCTTTTAAGCTTTCTCCCATTTCTGCAATTTCTTTTACCCTCTCAGAGAATTTTTCTATCTTCTCAAAGGGGGAGAGAGCCTCCTTTAGCTTATTAAGATTCTTAGAAACTTCCTGGACAGAAGCGCTCTACTCTTCAACAACTGCTTTACTTTTCTTTACCTTTCTTTCTTCTTTTCATTCTATACATTCTTTCGTCTGCTTCCTTTAAAATACTCTCAACATCATGGGGGGAGGTAGATATCCCGTAGGAAATTGAGATAGGATT
>JAMOOR010000034.1 GCA_027065235.1 Thermotogaceae bacterium
TTTCTTTCTTTTGTGCTTCTATCATGTTTAGCCTCTTTTCCATATCTTCAGCTGAATCGTTGAGCCTCGATATTTCACTCTCTATTTTCATTATTTCCTTCTCAATTTTCCTTATGGTTTCTCTTGTCTCGAGAAACCTCTTCTCCCTTTCAGAAAATTCTGATGTTATCTTTTCCTTCTCTTCTTCAAGAAGCGTTATATCTTTTTCCAATGATTCTTTTTCTGATTTTAGGGATTTTAGAATTACTGATATCTCCTCTTTCCTTGACAACAACCGTGAAAGTTCATCTTCAAAGGAAGTTATTTTGGTGGTTGCTTGTATTAGATTATTTTCCACTTCTGAGATTTTCTTGTTGTAATGGTTCTTAAGTTCAAGAAGTTGATTCTTCCTTGTTTCATAAGTTTGGATAGTCTTCGTGTAGCTTTTCATTTTCTCGTCCATTTCTTCCATACTTTCCCGTAGTGTGCTCCATCTGCTTTCAAGCTCGTAAAGTTTCTTTCTTATCTCTCTTATCTCTTGTCTTGCAGCTTCTATCCTCTCTTCTATTTCCTTTTTCCTTTCCTCTTCCCTGTGGATCAAATTCCCGTAGTATATCTTTTTAATCTCTGTCAATCTTTCAGAATATTCTAAATACCTCTCTGCTCTTTTTGCTTTTAAATACAGCGACTCCATCTGTTTTCCTTTCTCATAAAGAACATTAACGAGGGTGTTGAGATTATTTTCGACCCTTTCGAGTTTTTGAAGGGCTTCCTTTTTCTTTTCCCTGAATATGGCTGTTCCAGCGGCTTCTTCAAACAAATTTCTAAGTTCCTTACCAGAGGAAGAAACTATTCTTTCAACCTGTCCCTGAGCTATGATGGAGTAAAAGTCCTTTCCAACACCGGTCCCAGAGAAAAGCGATTTTATATCTTTTAAACGAGCTGATTTGCCGTTTATATAGTAAACTCCCTTTCCATCCCTTGTTATCTCTCTTGCAACTGATACGACACCACCATCGTCCTCAAAAACAAGCTCCACATAAGCTCTCCTTGCTGGAGGCAAATTATCAGAACCTGCAAAGATTAGATCATACTTCTCATCAGCTCTTAAACTCTTCAGCGAGTGCTCTCCAAAGAGCCATTTTATAGCATCAAGTATGTTGGACTTCCCAGAACCATTCGGTCCAACTATGGCCGTTATCCCTGGAGAGATATCAAGTTCAACGGGATTGGCGAACGATTTGAACCCATGAACTTTGATCTTTTTTAGCTTCATTAATTCACCTCTGTGATAAATAATACCTCAATTATAGGAGTTTTGCCATAAGAATAAGATCGTGAAATCCGTCGGAGAGAACTGTGGCCATTTTCATCCTACATTCTTCTATAAATCCAAATTTTTTGTAAAGTTTTATTGCTCTTTCGTTGCTGTCCACAACTGTGAGTTCTATCCTCTTTATTTCATGTTCCTTAGCCCACTCTATTGCCTCTTGCATTAGAATGCTTCCAACTCCGAGCCCCCAAAAATCTTTCTTAACTGCTATGCTAAGTTCTGCAACATGTGCTACTCTTTTTCTTCTATTTCCAGCAAGCTTCAAGGTTCCGATAACTTGAGTGGAGTAAAATGCAATAAGGTATAAACGATTATAAGAAGACCGGTAGATCCTGATTAAATTTCTTTCACTCGCAACATCAAAGACTTCTTCAGGGAGTGTTATTAGAAACTCCGTCTCCGATGTTACCTTAACATAAAATTCGTGGAGGCGCTCGGCGTCCTCCACGAATGCTTCTCTTACAAAGATCCCTCTACCATCCTTAAGCGTGAAGAATTTATCCACACTCATTTTCCTGGAACTATTCTCGTTCCTGTTTTACCCTCCAGAGCTTCCTTGAGTTTTGTCATGTCTGTTATAAGAGCTTCTCTTCCCGTTGTTTTGGCAAATCTTATGGAAGCTTCAATCTTTGGCCCCATGCTTCCCTTTGGAAACTCACCGGCGTTTAAGTATTTTTGCGCCTCATCAATGGTTAAGACATCAAGTGCTTTCTGATCAGGTTTTCCAAAGTTCAGATAAACCTTCTCCACTCCTGTGAGAATAATTAGCATATCAACATCAAGCTCTATCGCCAAAAGTGCGGAGGCTCTATCCTTATCTATAACGGCTTCAACGCCACTTAAGGTTCCATCCTCATTCCGCACAACAGGTATTCCACCACCACCAGCTGCTATGACAATTTTGTCATTCTCCAGCATAAGTTTAATAACTTCCTTCTCGATTACATCAAGTGGTTGTGGAGATGGTACAACCCTTCTCCAGCCCCTTCCAGCGTCCTCTACCATCCTCCATCCTTTTTCTTCCATGAGCTTTTTTGCTTCCTCTTCAGAATAAAATGGACCAACTGGTTTTGTTGGTTCGACAAACGCTTTATCATTTTTGTCAACGACTATCCTTGTTACCACAGCGGCAACATCTGTTGACTTTCCTCTTCTTACGAGCTCGTTTTGTAGTGTCAGAGCTATCATGTAGCCCAAGCTTCCCTGAGTCTGTGCATCGTTAACATCAAGTGGAAATGGAGGAATTATGTCTTTGGCTGCATCTTGCTGCAAGAGCAAGTTTCCAACCTGTGGCCCATTTCCGTGAGTGATAACGATATCGTATTCATCTAACATATCTACAAGGTATTTTGCTGTTTCTGCAAGGTTCTTTATCATGTTTTCTGCTGTTGGTTTTTCTCCTGGTCTGTTAACAGCATTTCCTCCAATTGCAACAACCGCTGTTTTCTTCATACAACCCCTCCTTACAAGATATATGTTAGATTTGTGTATGAATCATTTGTTAGGTGTGATTATATCAATAACTGTACAAAAATCCCAAATTTAATTGAAACAGCTTTAAAGAGCTTAAACAGGAGTATAATTAAGGGAAGAATTTGTTTGACATTATTTAAATCTTTTTCAGTAACTTGAGACCTTATTTATGCCATTAGAGTTCTATCCATGGGGGTGGAAAATGAATATGAAGGATGAAAAGATACAGAAGTTAATAGAGGTACTCAAAAGACATGGGATCAAAAAAATGAAGATATTCGGTTCTTACGCGCGGGGGGAAGAAAGACCAGATAGCGATCTGGATATTATAGTAGAGTTTACCGAGAGAAAGAGCTTGCGTGAGTTTGTTGGCATTGAGCAGGAGTTGGAAGATGCTTTGAAAATAAAGGTAGACCTTCTAATGGAATCATCTATAAGTCCTTATTTGAAAGAACGTATAGAAAAGGAGGCTAAGGTGGTGTTGGAATGAAGAAAGACAACACGGTTTTTCTTAATCACATGTTAGACGCGATTGCAATGATCGAAGATTATCTGCGCAGTAAAAGCTATCAGGATTTCATAAATAACCATATGCTCCAAGACGCAGTTATAAGGGAAATAGAAATAATTGGAGAAGCTACTAAAAATCTTTCAGAGGAATTCAAAAGTAGATATCCGTATATTCCATGGAGACAAATTGCTGGGATGAGAGACAAGCTTATCCATGCATATTTTGGTGTAGATTTAGACGCTGTATGGGAAAAGATATCCCTTGGTTAAAAGAAAAATTGAAGGAAATTTTAAAAAAGAAAAGGAAAAAGATGAAAACAATAAAACCCCCGAGTGAAGATAAAGGTTCGCATTTTTAAAGTTGTTCAAGTGTGTCTATGATGAAACTTTCTTCTACAATTTTTGTCTAATTTTTACAGAAATATAACAGTTTGACTTTCCTCCTTTCTCTTTACGGAAGACAGTATATAAAGCTGGATTCATAATAATTTACTTATCTTTCGTATAGTAGATCAAGTAATAAGGAATTACCACAAATATTATTGGCCCTACTATATTTCCCAATGTAACAGGAATGAGATTGTTAGTTATGAAAGCTCCC
>JAMOOR010000035.1 GCA_027065235.1 Thermotogaceae bacterium
GAAGGCGTGGGAGACAAAACAGCTTCAAAGCTTGCCGACACCGTATCAAGATATATTCAATCGGGCGTGAGCTACCTTGATGCGATAGATGCTGTGAGAAGTTCAAGAAGAACACGTCTTCATAGATTGAAAGAGATACTTGAGAACATGAAAGATATGCAAAATCCAGGTGAGATGATAGATTTTCTGATGGATGACTTTTATGAAGAATATCTCAGTTACAGATACGAAGATGCAGAAGAACGGGCTCAGGATGTTAGAAAACTCAGCGACCTTGCCTCAAGATACGAAAATTTAGAAAGGTTCCTATCCGATATAACAACGGCGGAGGGCGTAGAGTCAGAAGGAGAAGTCAGCGAGCATGACAGCGTTACTCTATCAACAGTCCATCAGGCCAAAGGACTTGAATGGAAAGCGGTATTCGTTATATCTGTCAATCCCGGTGACTTCCCTAATGTCATGGCACTGAGGGAAGGAAATTTAGACGAGGAAGAAAGACTCTTCTATGTTGCTATCACAAGAGCTAAAGACCAACTTTACATAATCCACCAGATCTTTGGAAGCGCCAATCCTTATGTGGAGAATTACATAAAATTTTCAAGGGGTATGAACTTCGTAGAAAAAATACCGGAAGACCTTGTTGAGTTTTGGGAAGTTTAAATAAAGAGCCATTCTAAAGGCTTCTGCTTTAATAGGGAAGTTTTTCATTTGCCATGATACAATTAAAAAGGGGTGACCCGGTTATGAAATTCTGGGATAGAGAAAAAGAAGCTGACGATTTAAAAAAGCACATAAAATCAGAGCCGAATGCTATTTTATTCGTATATGGCCCGAAATCATCAGGTAAAAGCACTCTTTTGTATCAGGTAGTAAAAAAGCTTTCCAAAAGAAAATGGTTTGCTCAAAAGTACGATGTATATTGGTATGATCTCAGAGGAAAGATGATATCGTCATATAAAGATGTTGTTGATATATTTTTCAGAACAGAAGATACAGAGGCTGGCAGGTTTATAAGCAGTGTTGAAAGAGAAGTTAATATTGGCTTGCCGGTGTTTGCAAGGTTTAAAGTAAAAACAGCTCTTAAAAACGAGTTTTATTCAAAACTTGCAGATCCCTTTGAATATATGGAAGCGGTATTGAGAAAGAGTAGAAAGAAGCACATAGTAGTTTTTGATGAACTGCAAAAGCTAAAGGAAGTTTATATAAACGGAGAAAATCAGCGTCCAGTTGTGAAAGAGCTATTCAATTTCTTCGTCAGGCTTACAAAAGTGCTTCATCTGTCCCATGTTATCGTAATGAGTTCAGATACTTTCTTTATAGAAGAAGTCTACTGTGATTCGACATTGAAAAATACTTCACGATACTACCTTGTCGACTTTTTCGATGACGAGACTGCATACAATATCCTTGTGAGTGAAGGTATTGATAAAAAGACAGCTAATGAAATTGTCTCTAAATCAGGTGGTGTACCTTGGATACTAGAAGAAATCCTCGAAAGCGATAAACCGCTTGAAACCTTGAAAGAGCTATACGATGAGTTTTTATCCAAGATGTATGAAGCAATTAGGAACAGAGAAGATCTCAAAGCTTTATTGAAAAGAGCGGCAAGTGGAGAAAATCTATATTATGCTGATGAAGAGATAGATAAGGTAAAGGAACTAGCTGAAAAGGAGATTCTCTTTTATGACCCAATAAATAGAGTAGTAAAATTCCAAACCCGCCTTGACGAACTTGCTGCAAAAGAATTGTTTGAGAATGCAAGCAGGTAGCATCATATAGCTGAGGAGGTGCTATCGTGAAAGTTCTGATTTTAGCTGCAGGACTTGGAAAAAGAATGAAATCAAAATACCCCAAGGTGGTACATAAAATAATGGGAAAAGAGATGATAAACTGGGTGATTGATACCGCATCCAAAATAGGTAGTGAGATAGGAGTTGTTTTGGGGCACAAAGCCGATATAGTTAAAAAAGTCATTCCAGCTTATGTAAAGGTTTACATACAAGAAAAGCAGCTTGGAACGGCCCATGCTGTGATGAGTGCGAAGGAATTCATCGATCCAGATCAGGATCTTTTAATACTCTATGGAGATGTTCCCTTCATAAGGGAAGAAACCCTGAAGGAAATGTGGAAAGTTCATAAAGAAAGCGATGCCGATGTAACAATCCTCACTGCCTTCATGGACGATCCTACAGGCTATGGAAGGATAATAAGAGATGAAAACGGAAAGTTCGTCAAGATAATAGAGGAGAAAGATCTTACAGAAGAGCAAAGAAAGATAAAAGAAGCCAATATGGGGTTTTATATCTTCAAAGGCAAGAAACTTCTTGAAGCTCTGCCAAAAATTAAGAATGACAACGCCCAAAAAGAATACTACTTAACCGATGCCCCTGCTCTTTTAGAAAAGGTGAGTACCTATGCTATAGAAGACACTTTTGAAGTGAGCGGAGTTAACACAAGAAAACAACTAATAGAACTTGAAAGAGAGATGAGAATGAGAATTATAGAAAGACTCCTTGATGAAGGTGTGACAATCATCGATCCTGAAACAACTTACATTCATCCAACGGTAAAGATAGGGAAAGATTCCATCATTTATCCAATGACATTTATAGAAGGAAGCACCGTAATAGGTGAAGATTGCGAAATAGGCCCAATGACAAGGATAAAAGATAGCACTATAGGAAATAGAGTGAAAGTTTTAATATCAGAAGTCTATGGCGCAACTATAGAGGATGATGTCTCAGTAGGACCCTACTCAAGACTCAGAGAAGGTGCCGTCCTTAAAAGAAAGGTCAGGGTTGGAAACTATGTCGAAGTTAAAAAATCAATTCTTGAAGAGAATGTTGCAGCTCAGCATCTATCCTATATTGGGGATGCTTTTGTTGGAAGGAACACCAACATAGGTGCTGGAACGATAACCTGCAACTACGATGGAGAGAAGAAAAATCCAACATTCATAGAAGAAAATGTATTTGTTGGCAGCAACACAGCCCTTGTTGCTCCCGTCAGGATAGGAAAAGACGCGCTCATAGGTGCGGGCTCTGTAATCACAAAAGATGTTCCTGCAGGGGCTTTAGCTCTTGGAAGAGCGCGGCAAGTCAACAAAGAGGAATGGGTGTACAAAAGGAGGAAGAAAAAGTGAAAAGCATGACAGGATATTCAAAAGTAGTTGAAACAACCGATGGATATGAAATCTCGATAGAGATGAAGAGCCTCAATTCAAAATATCTGAACCTTTCCATATCGTTGCCATCTTATCTGAACTTTTGCGAACTTGAATTGAATCAGTTGATCTCCGAGAAAATAAAAAGGGGAAAGGTCAGTGTAAAAATACATGTAAGGTTTATAAAGCCTCCTCAAGCAATTAAAGTAAACGAAGGTTTAGCTCAAGCGTATTATGAGGCCCTTGATGAGATATCCTCAAAGTTGGGGATCCCAGAACCGATAAACCTTGACCACATATTGAAATTCCGCGAAGTAATAACATTTGAAATGGATGAAGATGAAGCAGAAATAATATATGGTCATGTTAAAAAAATCCTTTCAAAAGCCTTGGAAAATCTTATAAAAGAAAGGGAGAAAGAAGGGGAAAGATTAAAGACCTTTCTTGAGGGCTTCTTAGATGAAATGGAAGTTAGACTTAAAAAAATAGAAGAGAAAGCCTCTGACATGGTAAGTTATTATAAAGAAAAACTTGAAGAAGGAGTCAAAAACCTTTTGCCCAATGATATGCAGCCTGATACAAATGTTCTTGAAACAGCAATAGCTGCCCTTGTCGAAAAAGCTGATATAAGAGAAGAAATAGACAGGTTGAAATCTCATATAAAAAGAGCAAGAGAACTTTTGAGAGCTGAAAAACCCGTAGGTTCAACTCTTG
>JAMOOR010000036.1 GCA_027065235.1 Thermotogaceae bacterium
CCTTCAGATGCAACAACAGCCAAATCGAACTCCTCACCGCTTTTTATCTTCAAGAAATCATATGGAATTTCAAATTCTATGACATCTTCAACTGCTACTTTTCCGCCACCGGTTCCAAGTATCCATTTATCCTTTCCGTTGGCGTAGAATGTGGAGAGTTTATGTTTCTTTGCCCAGATTTTCATATTAATGCTAACCATGTGAGACAAAGCGAATCCAAGAGGTGTGACATCGTCCTTTGAATATTTTGTCCTTGCGTTGAATTTTTCTGCATGAGGACTATCCATGTACACCTGAATCTTTATATTCTTTCCTATGTAATCTTTAGCCAGCTTATCAAGGACAACAGCTACGTAAACTGCTGTATCTCCCCTTCCAACGTAGACTTTCCTTAAAATACCTCTGTCAAGGCTATCATCAAAGAGTGCTGTGGATTTTTCCTCTTCGCTCAGCTCTCCATCAAGTTTATATTCCACCTTTCTTATGACTCCATTTGTTGCAGGGGCTGGTTTTTTGTTTGGAATAAACAGGTAAGAAGGGATGTCCGTTTTCTTGTACCCTGCAAGCTCGTACATTTTTATTAAGAGGCTTTTAAACTGCATGTCAAAGAGGACTTCGTTGTTTCCGGCATCCTGGTCAGCTCCGTACCACCAGAACCAATCGCTTCCTTCAGCAGCATAGAGAACGTTCATGGCAAGGTTTTTCGTCTTTTCATCGAAACTTGGCATAGCTTTCATTAAAGCCTCTCTTGCTTTCTTAAGCCTATCCCAAGCTTCGTTCTCTTCCTTCTCTCCTATCCATGTATCGAGGTTTCCTCCAGCCCAAGAGCCTGTTGCAATATGGTCGATTTCTGCCTTCACGCCGTACTTTTCTATGTATTCCATTGGAGTGACGAGCTCTATGTATGGGTCTTTAGAAAGCTTTTCATAAAGAAGCTTTCTAAAATCATTTCCGTTGTTTTTATAATGTTCCCATGCGTTTTCTCCATCGAGCGCAACGGTTACGACCATGTCGCCACTGTCATTCATAGCTTGATATGCGTGAAGTGTATTTATAAAGTCGTTCACGGCATCTTCAGCGCTCATCTGAGAATAGGTGAAGGAAATTCTGTTGGAAAGGTCAGTTTCCCTGAAGAAAACTACAATATCACCATTTTTGGTGTAGAGTTTATAAGGTTTGAAGAGATTTTTCTTATCCGCTGTGTTGATCCCAGATTTTTCCAAAATGGCTTGATCTGTGATGAACCATTTCACCCCAGCTTTAGCCATTAGGGCAACGGCTTCTTGAGAAACGGCCTCTTCTGAAGGCCACATGCCATCTGGAGCCCTTCCAAACACCTTTTTAAAATATTCGATTCCAGCCTTTATCTGACCATACGCATCATCTTCCCACTCCATTTCTATAAGAAGGGGAAGAATGGGATGGTACATAGGTGTTGTTGTGAGCTCAACTTTTCCTTCTTGCCAAAGCTTTTTGTACTTTGGAATTATGCTTCCTAAAAGTTCTAAATGTTTCTTTAAAACGTATTCAAGGTCTTCTCTTGTGTATTGCTCCTTTTCTGTCAAAGCTTTAAGTTTTGGATCGGCGTTTATATAGTCTATATTTATCCAGTAAAGGTTCCAGCAAACTTTAAGATCTAAGAAGTCTTGATCTGTGAATTTCTGCCCACTGACCTTCTTTTCCATAAGCTCTTTGTACCTTTTATGGGCGTTTACAAATTGTGGATTTATATCGAAGAAATGATCGAGAATGAATTTCTTTTCTTTGTCTGTAAGCTGGCTTTCTGGTTTTAATGATAGCCTTTGATATTCGTCGGTTGCTCCTTTCAAATAATCTTGGATCTGGAGAAGGAGCGACGGAACAAGATTGAAGACGACTTTTCCATTACTCAAATAGTTCTGGACAAGATCCGCCATGTATGGATAATCATTGACTCCATGTGCTCTAACCCATGGCATCATGTATTCGTTGGAACCAGGGATTTTGTATAGAGGCTGATGATGGTGCCAGTAAAGGATAAGCTTTATAGGTTTTTTGGATGGATCTGGACCTGTTTTAGCTGACTTTGAAGCAGGAGATCCTACTCTCAACGCTCCGAACTCTTTGTAAACAACAAATACACCGTTCTTTCCTCCAAATCCATCATCGGCAAAGGCTGGAGCATCGGGATCGGTTATCCAGTCTTTTCCGTTAACTACGAATTTGTACTGATACGTTTCAGGTTCGAGCTTTAGTTTAACAACCCACTTTCCATCTTTCTTTTCCATCTTTGTAGTTGTAGCTTTCCATCCATTAAAGGATCCCGCTAAATACACAGCTTTTGCATCTTGGTAACCCTCAAGCTGGAAAACCACGTAATCTCCCTCTACATACACCTTTGCGAAAGTAAGAATGGTAAAGGTAACGAGAATAAAAATGATCAGTCTTTTCACCATGTATCTTCACACCTCCTTTTACTGAATTATTAAAATTTCACGGAACCTTTAAATATCATGTAGTATTGAGCCCCTGCTCCTTCAATGATGGAATATTTTAATACTGAGGAAAAACTGCTGCCTTCAAATGCTATACCATAGCTTGTGGTTTTAACGAGTTTTGAATCCTGCCTTTCGTAGTAAAGTTTTAAGTCATCTACGAGGAATATCGGGACCTTCGCTTCAAGATCGGTTTTTCCAGAATCGTACAAGTAATAATGACCATAAAATCCGAATATTGATCCTTCAATGTAGATATCGTTGTTGGAATAGTATTTCAGAGAAAAGAAGTTGTCTTCTCTTTCTATTTTAAATTCTGCTCCGTAGATTGATCTATCAAAGGCGTAGATTCCTTGCAAGGTGGTATATAAGTTGAATGGGAGGTCAAAACTCACCTTAGAAAATACGGAATTTCCTGATGTGAAAAATTCATTAGAATAGAGAATTTCAAGTTCATCTGCAATGAAATTATTTATTTTTATTCCTGCTAGATATCCAAGTTTTTCTCCATTGAATCCCATTGCAATTGCCAGCGGTTTGTATCCGACTTCTATATAATCATAGGTGTTGCAGTAAAAATCATTGTACTTACTACCTTTTGAAAAAACAGAGTAGAAATTCCCGCTTTCCATTGAAAATACAGCGTAATTGAGCTCTGCTCCAGAATACTTTATATCCAGAGCTAAGTTGGAGCTGGGGGTTATAACGAGGTCGAGTGAAAAGTCGGTGGGATTATTGGCTGGAGCAAAAGAATTATCAGAAAGCTTTTGCATCTTATATTCGAAGTTAAATATTCCTGATACTATTTTTGGTCCACTCTTCTTTGCAGATGTTTTAGGTTTTTCTATCTTTAGCGTTCCATCACTTTCGACAAGATTAAAAATTCCATTTTTTCCACCATAACCATCAGGAACGTAGCCTGGAGCCTTTGGATCCTCTTTCCACACATCTTGACCCCCAACCACGAAGACGTACTTATACTGATATTGCCCTGGATTCAGCTTGAGCCATGCCACCCAGTATTTACCAAATCTTTTCATCTCATGGCCATGAGGCGCCCAACTGTTAAAGGTTCCGGCAAGGTAAGCTTTTTCCGCTCCTATGTCTTTTATTTTAAAGAACACTATTCCTCCTTTAACAGAAACGCCTTCTGGAATCTCCTTCAGTAACGCTTCATCGATAGATAATTCTTCACTTTTCTGAGACTTTTCTTTCAACTCTTTTTGCGCGGAGATAACATATTCTCCGTTCACCTTTTTTACAGTGAAGAAAGAATTCTTTCCACCAAAGCCGTCATCTACGAGTAAAGGAGCCTGCGGATCGGCAACCCACTTTTGGTTTCCACTTTCGTCCTCAACGATGTATTTGTACTGATAACTTCCT
>JAMOOR010000037.1 GCA_027065235.1 Thermotogaceae bacterium
ATCTTAGTAAAGTATTCCACCTTATCTATAGCCAAACCCATAATCCTTGGCACGATAAGTTGTGCCACATCTACCGCCATAAGTGCTATTATTCCTATTAGGTAATATTTCCAACTTCTTTTAAAGAATTCTTTAACCATCGAGCATCACCAAGATGAGATTTTAACACTTTTATGCTATATTTGATTAGGGATCATCGCACAAAAAATTGGGAGGGAAAACAATGTTCAAAAGGGTGAGTATGGGAATAGATTTGGGAACAGCAAATACCCTTGTTTTTGTTAAGGGAAAAGGCATAGTGGTGAACGAACCTTCAGTTATCGCTGTGGACACAACTACAGGAGATATTCTTAAAGTGGGAATAGAAGCGAAGAGGATGCTTGGAAAAACCCCTTCAACCATTCAAGCTATAAGACCTTTGAAAGATGGAGTCATCGCCGACTATGAGACTGCTCTTGCGATGCTTAGGTATTTTATAGGGAAAGTTAAAAAGGTCAGTTTTTTAAAGCCGTTGGTAGTTATAGGAATCCCAGCAGGTGTTACAGAGGTTGAAAGAAGAGCGATATTGGAAGCGGGTTATGAAGCTGGATCAAGCAAAGTATTTTTGATAGAAGAGCCGATGGCAACGGCAATTGGTGCGGGTCTTCAAATAGAGGAACCGATGGGGAATATGGTTATAGACATAGGTGGTGGAACAACTGAAGTTGCAGTTATTTCCTTAGGAAGTATTGTCGTATGGGATTCCATTAGAATTGCTGGCGATGAGATGGATGAAGCAATTGTTCAATACGTAAGGGAAACATACAGAATAGCTATTGGAGAAAGGACAGCAGAGAGGGTTAAGATGGAAATAGGTAACGTGTTTCCACAGCCCGAATACGATGAGCTTGAAACAACGGTTATTGGAGTGGATTTGTCGAGCGGCCTTCCAAGAAAGATAGTTTTAAAAGGTGGGGAAGTTAGGGAAGCATTGAAGGAGCCAGCCAACGCCATAGTGGAATCGGTAAAACTTACATTGGACAAGACTCCACCAGAGCTCATAGCTGATATTGTTGAAAGAGGCATAATCATAGCTGGTGGGGGTTCGCTTTTAAGAGGAATAGACATCCTGATAAGCAGGGAAACTGGTATACAGGTTATACAAGCTGAGGATCCCCTTACGTGCGTTGCAAGAGGAGCAGGTGCGGTTCTTGATAAAATGAAGCTTCTTAAGAAGCTTCAGAGGATTGAATAAAATGAAAACGGTGGTAAAAGTTTTACTCATACTTTTGTTTGTCTCTATCCTCTTTTTAGAAAATGCTTTCTTCTTACAAAAATATTACATTTTTATCTCTATAAAAACTCAAACACCTTCTTTAATGTTGAAAGAGAAGGTAAATGCTTTTTTTAGGTGTATTAAAACCCACAATAAGACATTAAATTATGAAAGACCTTCAGATGGAAAACCCTTAAATCTAAATAAAGGAATCTTAACCGTTAGTGGAGAGGCAACCCCAGGGTTTTTACTTTTAAGCGATAAGGGAGAAATAATTGGAAAGGTTATAAAAAGTGAAAAAGGCATCATTTATGTTGCCACTCCATTTTCTGAGCTTTTTTCCATGAACATCACATTGGAAGGAAGTCCTTCCTATGAAGGAAGATTGATAGGTGGAGTTCCGCCACTTGTAGAAGTTGATAGAGATGTGAATGTAGACGGTATGAAAGTATGGATTTCTGAAAGTGAAAAATATGGACTTTATTTAAGATCAAAGGGGGAAGGATATTTAGGAAAGATAAAGGGGAAAAGTTCAAAACTTTGGATACTTGATTATAAACTTCCAAAAGGCCCTTATAAGGTTGTGGGAAGATGATTTGGCTGATTTTTGGCGTCTTGTCGATATTTTGGGATCCTGGAATGGGTTACATTTTTCCACTATTGTCGCTTTATATACTCGGTTACTTTTGGAAGAGAACTCATCCAATAGCTATGTTTATAATACTTCTCCTTCATCATATAGCGTCTCTTAATTCTGGTTTTATGGAGCTTTCCCTCATGATAGCGATATTCTTAATTACAGAAATAGATTCTTTGTTCATAAAAAAAGTCATTCCTTATGTAATCCTTTCCGTTTTTATAGCGGCAGTTATGTACTTCAGTTACGGGATTACCGCTGGAATAACCACTATCGTCGCTTCTTTTATCGTGTACCTATGGAGGGGTTAATTTGAGAGGAAAGATCGTTTTTTTGCTGTTTATTCTTTTAATTCCTACGATACTTTTATGGTATGCCCCTCTCCAGTTAGTTCACTGGAAAGAGTATAGAAGTTACATAGATTCGATAGGGTTTAAAACAATAACACTCCCGTCTCTTCGGGGAAAAATTATCAGCTCAGACGGTAAGGTACTTGCAAAAAGCGAAATGATATATATGGCTCAACTGTTTGGAAGAAACATACCAAAATATACAAAATTAGCCAGAATAGTTGGAAAAGATAAAGCAAATGAGTTGATACTTGGAAACGATATCGAAGTATCAAGAGTAGAAGCAGAGAAGCTAAAAAAGTTGGGTGTGTATGTATATAAAAGTTTTAAAAGAATATACTCAGGTCTTGCTCCTCACGTGGTAGGATATGTTTCCAAATCTGGTAGAGGGATCTACGGTGTGGAAAGAGAGTATGATGATCTGTTAAAGGGGCAAATCGGCTCGGAACTCGTTATGATCGACAGGAAGGGAAGGATACTATCAACGATTGTAAAAACTCCTCCTTTAGAAGGAAAAAACATAACCTTAACTGTGAATTCAAAACTGCAGAGCCTTGCCCAGAAACTTTTAAATGGAAAAAAAGGATCCGTTATAATGATGAACGCAAAAAACGGCGATATTTTGGCAATGGCTTCAAGTCCATATTTTGATCCTAACAAAATTTCCTCAGGTTTAAGCCCGAGAGAGTGGGAAAAATTACTTAACGATCCAGATAGCGCCTTTCTAAATAGAGCAATCTCTTCAACTTATCCACCTGGCTCTGCAATAAAACCCTTTATCGCCTTTACCTACCTTTTAACAACGAAAGAGCCAACACAAGTTGTGGATTGTAAAGGTGTTTTCAGATATAGAAACAGCAAAGGCAGAGTGGTAGCCGTATATAAAGATTGGCTTTTGTCAGGCCATGGAACCACTGACTTGAAAAAGGCTATCAGGGTATCTTGTAATGTATACTTTTATACCATTGGGCTTGAAATTGGCATCGATAAAATGAGAGAGATGGCTAACTTGGTAAAGCTTGACGAAAAAACAGGAATAGACCTACCTGGTGAAGTTAAAGGTCTCTTTCCTTCAAAAACCTGGAAAATGCTCACCTATAAAATGGACTGGTATCCCGGAGATACCATTCTCGTTTCCATAGGACAGGGATATGTAAAATTAACTCCGATTGAACTTATAACCTTTTACTCGCTTTTGGCAAATGACGGCGTTTCCTACATACCCCATGTGGTAAAGAAAATAGGAGATGATGAAATAAAACCCAGAATTTTCGTCAACATGAAGGAAGTTTCGAAAGAAATTTGGGATTTTTTAAGGGAAGCAATGGTTGAAGTTACAACTCATCCTGGAAGTTTGAAGGAAGAAGGTACAGCTTACAGAGTCTTCAAAGGATTCCCAATAAAAGTTGCTGGAAAGACGGGAACAGCGGAGGTGGGAAAAGGCTCAAAGGCTCATTCATGGTTCATAGGCTACGCTCCTGCTGATGATCCGCAGGTTGTCGTACTTGCTATGGTAGAACATGGCGGACCGGGAAGTTACGCCGCAGCTCCTATTGCAAGAAGAATGCTTGAGGAATACTTCGGTGTAGCTCCAAAGAAAGAGAAAAAA
>JAMOOR010000038.1 GCA_027065235.1 Thermotogaceae bacterium
GCCGGAAAAGCCTCAAGGTTTAATCCTAAACTTGGAAGTCCAAAATATATGAGAAATATCTGGACAAGAAGAGGCGTCCCTCTCAAAAATTCCACATATATTGATGAAGGAACACTTATTATTTTCCTTTTTGACAATCTACCCATTCCGATGAAAGTTCCTATTGCCAAGCCCATAAGAACAGATATGGCAGTTATTTTTAAAGTTACAACCGCACCTAATAGGAGATAAGTAAAATTTCTAATTAAAACTTCAAGTTGATACATCATGGTAAGACCCCCACTTTAAATAAAGAGGGCGCAAAAGCGCCCTTTAAGAATTTTTAAAACCATTCGTCTATAAGAAAATCATAAGCGGTTTTTGTTTTAAGTTCTTTAAGGACTTCGTTTATAACCTCTAATAGCTCTTTATCTTGTTTTCTAACAGCTATTCCATAGTTTTCTTGTGAAAGAACGGGACTTGATATTTCAAGTTTTGGATTGAATTTTACATAGGCTTGTGCAGGTGCAAAATCAAGCACAACAGCGTCAAGTCTACCAAGCGCAAGATCGAGGAAAGCGTCAGTGAATCTTGTATATCTTACAATGCTAACTCCCTTCACCTTAGAAACATCGATATCAGCGGTTGTTCCTTGCTGAACACCTACCTTATGACCAGATAAATCTTGATAACTCTTTGGAGAGAAACCTGAATCTTTTTTTACAACGATGACCTGCCCAGCTGTAAAGTAAGGATCGGAAAAGTTGACCATTTTTTGCCTTTCTTCTGTTATGGTCATTGCAGCAGCGATAAAGTCGATCTTCCCTGTTACGAGTGCGGGAATGAGACCATCGAAAGCGATATCTTTAACAACTAACTTTACACCAAGTTTTCTTGCTATGGCCTTACCTATTTCGATGTCAAATCCCACAACCTGCTTGGTCTGCTCATCAACGAATTCAAATGGAGGATATGTTGCTTCTGTTCCGAGGATAATTTCACCGCGTTTTTTAATGGTGTCGATAATCCCAGCAAAACTTGAAATGATAAAAACAGAAAGTAACAAAACTACCAAGAACTTTTTCATACCCACCACCTCCCGAAAAGTTTTGTGAATTTTACATTAATAATTCTATTTGTGCAAGTTTTATAAAGTGATAACTCCCTGGATGGTGGTAAACATCATTATATCAAGCGTAAAAATTCAATAGAGGCTCAAATTTCCAGATATTCTGACCTTTCTTTCGAAGAATTTAAACACTGCAGCCCCAAGGCAAAGCCACAGAATTGTTCCAATCACAGTGTATATAAAGTACACACCATTTAAGCCTTTTCCAGCGAGTAAGTCTTTCATTATCGCAAAATGTGGAGCTATGGGAATAAACATCGCTCTGAATCCATGAGCATCTATGAATAAAAGACCAATCACTGCAAACTGTGCGAGTTGCAAAAGAGCATTTGTTCTTTTGTACATCAAGGTTATTCCTCCAAGGATGAATCCCATACCCATCGATTGGAGCATGGCAAGGAGCATAACAACATAAAATGATATTGGCAAAGCTATGCTTATTCTGGCAAAGGAGAACATTAAAATCATCATGAGAAAGAGAAGAGGAAAAGACAAAAGAAGATTGGACAATTCGTAGAATATGAAAACAGCCAGTGGCCCGTAAGGTGATAGAAACTCTTGCTCTATCATTCCTCTGTTTACTTCATTCATTATTGTCCATGAAAGGTCTCCCATGGTAGTGAGCATCAAAAGCCATGTAAAATACCCAAGAGCCACGGCTTGGACAGTATCTCCGATAGACGGCCCACCAAAGGTTTTAAAACCAAAGATTATAAGAAAGTAGATTATAAACATAGATACTATATTCGACGCCCAATTCAAAAAGTATCTCCTCATCTCCGTTATTGATCTGAGAAACGCCCCTTTGAAAAGATTAAGCATCTTTCTCCCCCCTTATTATCCTCAGGAATATTTCTTCAAAGTTCGGATCCTCTGACTCTATTGATTTGATTTGTGGTTTTTCTTCCTTCAAAACTTCAAATATGTCATAGAGCGTGTGGCTGCTTGTAGAGAAATTAACAGAAATGGCGAAATCCCCGTTATCTTTTTCCTCCAATATGACCATTTCTTTCAATTTATCGATAATTTTGCCTGAGGGTTTTCTTTCAAAGACGATTTTGTAACTCCTTGCTTTAAACATCTCTTTAAGTTCCTTTGTAGTGCCGAGGGTAACTACCTTTCCACCACTGATTATTAAAACTCTGTCGGAAATAGCCTCAACTAAGTTCATGTCATGGGTGGATAAAAGAACAGTTTTTCCCTGCTTTGAAAGGAGCTTTATTATCCCTCTTATCTCTATAGCGCTTTCCACATCAAGACCAAGTGTAGGCTCATCAAGCAATATCAAGGGAACATCAGGCAATATCGCTATGGCTATTGCAAGCCTCTGCTGGTATCCCCTTGATAGGTTACCAGCTATCGTGTTGAGTTTATCCTCGATGCCAAGAAGCTCTGAAACTTCCATCATCCTCTCTTTTAGCCTTTTACCTCCAAGACCTTTCAATGCACCGAAATACTGAAAGTTCTCTTTAACGCTCAATCTCCAGTGAATATTTCTATTTCCTTCAAGAACTGCGCTCATCATAAATAGCGCCTTTTTTCTGTTCTTTATGGCATTGACGCCGCCGACATATATATCCCCCTCATCGGGAATCACAAGTCCCAAGATTGACTTAATTGTAGTGCTCTTTCCTGCACCGTTTGGTCCTAAAAGAGCAAATACTTCTCCTTCATTTGCGGTGAAAGATATATTTTTCACTGCTTCCACAACTTTTTTCTTCGTTTTATATGTTTTCTTCAAATTCTTTACGGTTAGCATGACTTCACCCCCTATCAGTGTGCTGGCTGAATATCCAGGTTGGAGAATTTATTTTCCCTTTAACATCCCAACGATCCGCGTTTACAGCTCCCGATGTGATACTTGAAAGATCGTCAACTATAAGTTCATCGGTGTTTACAGCCCCAGCTCTTATCTTTCCACCATCTTTTAACTCCAAGTACTCTGCATTGATAGCACCAGTTGAAAGTTTTCCAGAGATAAAAGCTCTGCTTGTGTTGACAGCTCCGGCTTTTAAAACGCCGCTTACAATAACCTCTTTCCCTGAAACACTATCAATCTTAAGATAGCCATCTACTACCAGTCTATCTACCTCAAGTTCTACTCCTCTCATATCTTTTCTGCTCTCTTTCTCAATAACAAGTTCATCAAGCTTCACTTTTTTCTTTTTCTTTATCAGATGATTTCTTATTGCAGGTTTGAGCATCCATATAAATGGTCTTAAAAATGCGAGGTTTACATTCACAACATTCCCAGAGCATCTTTTAACCTTTCCATGAAGATATGTGGATATACTGACAAAGTCACCTTCTACGGAGGCATTTTTCACATCTGCCTTGCATGCTATAAGGACTACATTCCCATCTATCTGACCATCTAAGTATATTTTTGAGAATATCGCCACAAGATCTCCTTTTATCTTTCCCTTTATATCCCCTTCTCCGTCTATGATCACAACAGAATTGTTGAACTCTTCATTTTCTTCAAGTATGAATTTTTCAAATAAATTTTCCTCTTTTCTATTTTTATAGGGCTCTGCTATCATCCGTTTCACCCCTTATAATTTGAACATCTGAAAAGTTTTCTTCTATTTCATAGGAATCTTCCACAATGATTTTCCCATTCCCGGAAAGCTGGTCACATACA
>JAMOOR010000039.1 GCA_027065235.1 Thermotogaceae bacterium
TTGAAGAGCTTGGGAGTTTGAATTTATAGCATCCCTTATAGTGGCTAGATCGGCGGATGATGTTAAATCAATGTTGAAGTTTTCTGTGTGAGTGGTCGAGCTATCGTCAGTATAAGTGAAGGTTATGTTATATACCTTGCCTTGTGCATTTGAAACATCGTCTTCTGAGATAACTAGGAAGTTATTCGTTTTTGTCGGAAGGCCCATCGTTCTTAAGACGGTACCTGTTACATCTATTATCTGGCCTTTCGTGAGGTCGGCACTTCCTTTAAGGTAAAGCCTGTTATTCTCCACATTTAAATCAACAGATGTTGAAGCTGCAGAAAGAAGAGTCCCTTCGTAGTCTGATATGGTACTGCCAGAAGTTATATCCCTTTCACCAAAGCCGAAGGTGCCTGAATTGTCGTAGAAGAAAACGAGCTTTCCAGGTGATAAAAACGGTGTTGATTCTATGGTTGCATTATCTATACCATGGGTTCCTGTAACGTATTCTATAGGACCACCAACCATCTTTTTTGAACCCATTATCCTGAATATGGCAGGATCTTTTCCTGTGGCAGTTATCGGTGTGAAGAAATTCAGATCTGTAATACCGTTGGATGTGAAGCCTTCTCTATGAATCAGGTTAACTTTATCGGTTAGGAAGAGAACAAATTCATCGAGTCTGTTCATGTATTTAACGAGCTTGTTATCTCTTAAATCTAAAAGCGCGAGGAGCTTACCATCATGGATAGTGAGTTTTGAATTTCCGACGAAAATTTCATAATAGCCTTTGCCGTAGGGTCTTTGAAGAACCTTAAGAGGGTTGTAAACCCCACCATTGACCACCACTTGATCGCCTATTCTCACGTAAACCTGTCCATCTTCTGCAACTTTGTGGTGAACATCGACAAGCTCAGAAAGCTTATCCAAAAGGAGATCTCTTTTATCCATTAGATCATTTGGAGGTGATCCCAAAACCATGCTCGCTCTTATCTTACTGTTGAGGGTTGCTATCTGCTCCAGCATGGAATTTATCGAGTCAACTCTTTCTTTAATCTCGGCATTTATATCGTCTCTGAGCTGATCAATCCTTCCATAAAGGTCTTTCATGTTGTTTATAAGCACCTGCGCTCTTGATATAAGTTCCTGTTTTGTGGCTGCGTTTGTGGGATCGGTTATGACTTCTTCCATCCCAGACCAGAACATGTCGTAAAGTGATCTTATACCACTCTCTCCCGGTTCGGAAAAGAGTTGTTCTAAAAAGTGCAGGTTAGAGAGCATGGTATCCCAGAAGTTGTATCTGTTGTTAACTTGCCTGTACTGGACATCTAAAAACTGGTCTCTGATTCTTTCTACGGTTTTAACCCTTGAACCGGTTCCAAGCTGAAGGGGCATGGAAGGCTGCGTTAACGTGGTCATAGGAATAGGGGGCATTGTCTCAATCACAGGGCGCTGGCGGGAATACCCTGGTGTGTTGGCGTTAGCAACGTTGTGGGCGGTTACATCCATTGCTATTTTATGGGTATAGACTCCAAGGAGTGATGTGTTCAAAAGCGCAAACAGTGTTAGATCCGCCATTTTTTTATCCCCCCTACTTCACCGCTTCCTTTTGTTCTTCTTGCTGCTTTTGAAGTTCTTCCATTATTTTTCTGCTTCTTTCCATCTCCTCTTTTACATTATGTCTTATGTCGTACTCGTCGGTGTCGAGTATCACTTGCATTGCCTTTCCAGTTTTTTTGTTAACTACTATAGGAGCTAGCAAATTTATTGTCATGCCGTCAGGATTGTCCTTGGGAATGACAAGCACAGACCAAACTTGCACATCTTCTTCCTTTTCCAGCTTAAGGCTTTCAACGACCTCTTTGGGAATTTTCACATCGTAATCAACTCTAACTATCCATGGATCTATTACAGGTAAAGCGATGTTCTCATCTTCAAGAGAAACAAGCCACATTATGGGTTCTGTGCCTTGAGATACCACAGCGAATTTTCTCAAATCCTCAAATCCTGGAAGTCCTGTGTCAAATTCAAGTATATCTTTGTCATTTATTTCAATTTCACCAAATTTGGTTTTGTAAACCATCATTTATCCCTCCATTAAACAAAGTCAACTAATGTTTTCTGTATAACCATCGCTCCGGACTTAAGGGCAGCCTGGAGAACCGCATTTTGCATGGAGAGCTTTGTGACAACCTCTGAAAGATCCGCATCCATTTCCTTGGATAGATACTCGGTATGGAAGAAATCAAGGTCTTCTATTCTCTTGTTTATAAGTTCCAAGCTCCTTGATACAGCACCTATCTTTGCAAAACTTTCCATAGCGTTTCTTTCAAGATAATCAACATCTTTAAGGGATATATTTCTTATATAGTCCCCATCATTTCTTTCCAATGCATTTACAGCGTTTTTCAAAAGTTCAAAAACATCTTTACCATTCTTTGTTTTGAATATATCATAAACTGTTAGACCGTACTCCACATTCATTCCAAATACCTGAAGGCTTCTTGTTTTAGCCGATTCCGGTGGAAGGGTTATTTTCCATTCGCCGTTTTCTTTTTGAACGGGAGGAACTTCGGTTTTTACTCCACCGAAGATATATTCCCCACCTATTTGGGTGTTAGCTATAGTTGCAAAATGGTTCATGATCTCTTTCAACTCATCGGCAGTGGCTTTTCTGTCATCTTCACTCATTGTGCCATTAGCAGCCCTTACCAAAAGCTCCCTGATTCTTTGATACATGGCAGAAACTTCCTGAGATATGGAGTCATAGGAATCCATTATGTTTTTAACGTGAGTTGCGTTTCTTTTGTACTGCTCAAGTTCTCTCAACCTGCTCTCCGTATTGGAGGCTCTTGTGGCTATAACAGCATCATCGCTGGGATATTGAACCTTCTTACCACTTGAAAGTTCCCTATGATACTTATCTATCCTTCTTAAGGTTGATTGAACATCATAGAGTATGTTACTTCTTATCATCCAATCGGTGATTCTCATGATTACCACCTCACATCGAGTACTTTCCTACCTGGCTCTGAATAACTCCTTCCATCGCTTTTGTATACACCTTTGTTGTTGTTATCAGAAAGCAAGGATATGACAAAGTCAAAGTAAGATTTTTCAAATTCCATCATTTCTTTCATACCTTGGAGTTCAGCAGCGAGCTCGTTCAGTACAAATAGGAAGTCACCTGTTGAATCGATGAAACTCTCCCTTTCCTCTCCATCTATTCGATTCAAAAGCTCATCAAAGCTTGTAGTTTCATCGAGTCCCAATTTTCTCTTGTACATGTTGAATAGTCTATGCCTTTCGTTGTCTATCTTGTCGATTTCAAAAAGCACTTCCTCTATCTTGTCTGAGAGGTTGGTCATTCTTTCAAGGTTCCTCTCTATCATGGCAACTTTTTGCTCTTTGACGATATCGATGAGCTGTTCAAAAAGTTTTTTCTCTTCTACCATCACATCGGTAAGCTCTTTCAACAATTCACTCGCCCCCTAACATCCTCCTTACTATGTTCTTTATATCCACAACATAGTCACCACTTTCTATAGCCTTTTTCAACTGCTCCACAAGTTCCTCACGAACTTCTGGTATTTCCTTAGATTTCTCAAGAACCGATTCCAAAAAATCCCTTCCAGAGAGCTCAAGGCTCTCTCCTTCAACTTTCACCTTTCTTTTTAATTTTTCTGCCTTCTTGTCATAAATTCCTTTAAGAGGATCGGGACCTCCAATACCCCTTATCTTGTCAATCATAAC
>JAMOOR010000040.1 GCA_027065235.1 Thermotogaceae bacterium
TTTAGAAAAGGGAAAACTGGCTGGTTTCCGGTAGATCCTTTAAAACTTTATACTTTCTCATGATTTCTATATGAGCTTTATTGACTTTTGTTCTTTTCATGAGGTCTTCTATTGATGAGAACTCTTTTTCATTTCTGGCTGACACTATGGATTCTGCGACACTATCTCCCAAACCAGGGAGTCTATTAAAGGGGATTCTAAGCTTATTTCCTTCGATCACAAACTTTGTAGCATCGGATTTTTCAATATCTGGTGGGAGAAAATCGTATCCTCTTAATATCATCTCCAGGGCTATTTCAAGGAGTGTTTCTTCGCTTTTTTCCTGAACATCTTTATCGGTCATAGCTCTAAGCTGAGCGAGTCTTGCTTTTATTCTTTCTTTTCCACCTAATATGGCATCCAAGTTGAATTCTCCACCTTTTATTGAAAAGTAAACTGAATAAAATGCAAGTGGATAATGAACTTTGAAATAAGCTATCCTGAATGCCATGCTTACGTATGCGACGGCATGAGCTTTTGGAAAGAGGTATTTTATCTTCTTACATGATTCAATGAACCAATCTGGAGTGCCAACATTTTTCATATCAGATATATCCTCATCCGTTAAACCTTTTCCTTTTCTAACCTTTTCCATGATTTTGAAAGCTTTTTTAGGTTCCATTCCTTTTTCTATGAGAAAATTCATTATATCGTCTCTACATGAGATAACATCAGAAAGGGTTGCAACTTTGGCATCTATAAGATCTCTAGCGTTGTTTGCCCATACATCCGTTCCGTGAGAAAGTCCAGATATTCTGACAAGTTCCGCAAAGGATTTTGGTCTTGTTTCCATGAGCATATTCCTTACGAACTTGGTTCCAAATTCTGGTATTCCCAGAGTTCCAACGTCAAAACCAAGTTCGTCAGGTTTAATTCCCAAAGGTTCCAAAGATGAGAATAGTTTCAAGGTGTCAGGATCGTTCATAGGTATAGTCATGGGATCTATTCCTGTTATGTCTTTCAAATGCCTTATGAACGTCGGATCATCGTGACCAAGTGCATCAAGCTTTACGATGTCGTCATGGATATGTTCGTATGCAAAGTGAGTGGTGAAGACACCTGCTTTTTTGTCATTGGCAGGATATTGAATAGGTGTGAAGTCATATACTTCTTTGTCCTTTGGAATTATCATGAGCCCGCCGGGATGTTGACCAGTGGTTCTTTTAACCCCGGTAACTCCCATAACTAGCCTGTCAAATTCCGCTTTTCTCAAAGTTCTTCCTGTTTTCTCTTCGAAGCTTTTCACAAAACCCCTTGCGCTTCTTTCTGCTATGGTACTTATAGTACCTGCCCTGTAGACGTGCTCTTTTCCAAAAAGTTTTTCAACAAATCTATGAGCTCTTTCCTGATATTCGCCGGAGAAGTTTAGATCTATGTCAGGTACCTTATCTCCCTCAAAGCCCATGAAAACTTCAAAAGGTATATCTTGACCATTTCTTAAAAGTTCAGCACCACAGTGTGGACATTTCTTTGATGGCAAATCATAACCTGAACCATACTCGGGATGAAATTCCACGTAATGGCATTTAGAACATACATAGTGAGCAGGAAGTGGGTTAACCTCTGTTATTCCAAGAAGATGTGCAACTAATGAGGATCCAACCGAACCCCTTGAACCAACTACATATCCGTCTTCTCTTGCTTTATCCACAATTCTTTTTGCTATCAAATACAAAACTGCATACCCATGATTGATAATTGCGTTTAGCTCCTTATCAAGTCTCTTTTCTACGAGTTCTGGCAGTGGGTCTCCATATATTTCCTTAGCTTTCTTTAGAGCTATCATTCGTACTTCCTCGTCGGCACCTTCGATTATCGGGGGATGAAGTTTGCCCTCAACGGGTTTTATATCGTCTATAAGATCAGCTATCTTGTTGGGATTTTCTATAACAATTTCCCTTGCTATGTTTTCATCATCGAATATCTCCATGGCACTTTTTAGCATTTCATCGGTTGTCCTCAAGTATAGATTAGAATCATCAGTTTCTATGTTCTTTTGAGGTGCTAAAAGTGCCATTCTAATTTTTTTGTCTTCTGGATCAAGGTAGTGAACATCTCCCGTCATCACAACAGGTATCTCCAAGCGCTTTGCAAGGTCATATATCTTCTTGTAAATCTCTTTCATTCTTTCCCTCATCGATTCTTTGTACACATCGAGTGGCATAACTTCAATGAAATCATAAAATTTCATTATTTCCTCAACTTCCTCGTCATTGGCCCCGTCCAAGATGGCGTCAACAACTTCTCCCCTCATACATGCACTACCGATGAGGAGTCCCTTTCTGTGTTTATTTAAAATACTCTTGGGTATTTTTGGAGTTGAATGGAAGTACTCAATGTGGGAAAGACTAACAAGCTTGTATAAATTCTTTAATCCCTCTTTGTTCTTCACTAATATAGTTGCGTGGTTGGGTTTTACAGCTTTTACATCCATCTTCTCCTTGAGTTTATTAAAATCAGAAAGTTTTTTGATCCCAAGTTGCTTAACCATGGAAAGAAATTTAATGAATATCTTAGCGGTTATTGCGGCATCATCCATCGCTCTATGATGGGTGAAACCGCCAAGTCTTAGTTTACTCGCGACTTTATCCAAAGAATAGCTTGACATGGTAAGGAGTGCTCTCGAGAGTGATAGGGTGTCTATATATGGATTCTTTAGGTCTTTTCCGAGAATTTTCTTAATCCATGATCTTAAAAATCTGTAATCGAAGTTCGCATTATGAGCGACAACAATGGCATCTCCTAGAAAATCAACGAATTCCGGAAGAACTTCTTCTATAGTTGGCTTATCCTTTAGCATTTCCTCACTAATTCCTGTTATCCTTTCGCTTATCTTGCTAATTCCTCTTTTTGGTTTGATCAAAGTTTGATAGGTAGCAACTTCTTTTCCATTAATGATCTTAACTGCGCCTATTTCTATGATTTCTGATCTTTCCACATCAAGCCCTGTGGTTTCAAGGTCGACAACTACAAATTCCTGAGCTTCTATGTCGCCGTCATATTCTCCATGGTATATATCTTCAACATCATTCACTATATATCCTTCCATGCCAAAAATGGGTTTAATGCCAGCAGATTTTGCCTCTTTGTAAAATTCGATTATCCCTTGCACGTTACCATGATCAGTCAGAGCAGCAGCTTTATGCTTCCATTTTGATAAGGTTTTTACATACTCTTTTATGTCAAGAACAGAATCTAGATCGCTATACTTTGAATGAGCGTGTAGTTCCACTCTTTTTTCTTCGGATGTATCCATTCTTTCTTCGGGAACACCTTTAGAGATTCCTTTTGCGATTAAAACCAGTTCTCCATTTGCAACAGTTGGATCGTAATCTAATAGACCTGTGGCTACTATATAATCGTTTTCAGAGAGTGCATTGATAACTTTTTCCATATTCTTCTCGTTTACCCTCACTATTATTGAGTCAACCTTATCGGTTATATATAGAAGGATACTTCTTTTTCTCTCTTCAATTTTAAAAATCCTTCCTGCTATGGATATTTCACTTTTTGGAACTAATGATGATGATGGATAGAGAACGTTCTTTTTCGGTTTCCTTCCAAATATCGTTCCTTCTTCGTTCGAATCTACTTCTACCTTCATGGTAGATTTTATGGAAATCACGGGATTTTTCGGGATTTTCTTTTCAAGT
>JAMOOR010000041.1 GCA_027065235.1 Thermotogaceae bacterium
TAACAAATTCGTCTGCTCAGTTATTCCTGTGATCATTTCAAGAATCTCGCTTATCGCTGAAACGGATTTTCCAAGCTGATTAGCCTTTTCACTCATCTTATTAGTTTGATCGTTAACTGTATCTACACTTTTCATCATATTTTCCAATGTTTTTACACCTTGGTTGGATGAGTCAAGTATATCCATCATACTGTTGGAAAGCTCTGTGGCTGCATCTGCAACGCTTACGGATGCATTGGCAACCTCCTGAACATTTGCGTCAATCTGAGTAAGGATATTTGAAGCTTCCTGGAGCTTTTCAGTGATCTCATCGCTGTAATGCTTAACATTTTCTGAAGTATCTGTCATACCATCAACCGCCTGGGCTATTTCATCAGCAGCTTTTGAAAGCGTTATAACCTGCTCATCCATTGCTTCGACAATTCCTTCAAGTTTTTCCATAAATTTGTTGAGGTTTTCAGAAAGAGCCCCTATTTCGTCTTTGGTAATAACTGGCAATCTATAGGAAAGGTCTACATTCCCTGTTGCCATTGCTCTTACTGCTTCTAAGAGTCTCTTAACTGGTGTATAAATTGTTCTATTGAAGTAAACAGCAAATATGATTATTATTATGACTCCAACTATTAAGAATATAAGTTGCAAATTTTTCATAAGATAAACTTTCTTATCAGCATATTTTTGGAACATTCCAACCGCCTTATTCATTTCAGAAAGTAGCTTTACATTGTGGTCAAGAATGTATTTTAAAGCATCTTTGTCTTTACCCTTTGTTTCAAGGATTTTGTTGAGAGAATCTTTAAACGGTTTCCAAAGTTCTACAACAGTTGTTAATTGGTCTTTAACTTCGCTTTCTTTTGCTGGTGGCAAAACGGCTTGTTTTGATTGGTCGTCAGGATTGTTAATATCAAGCGGTGCTTGCCCACCATCTCTTAGAGCATAGAGTGTTGTTTCAAATGTTTTCATCGTTTTTGGAAGAATGTTGGCGTACTCAACATTTCCCGTGCATATTGCTAGAGCTTCTTTTGACATCTTCTGGGTAAGCATTCTTTGCCTTCCTGCCAGGTTAATTACAAGGCCGTCATCCTTCTGACTGTTTGTAATGATAATGGTGCTAATGTAGATAACACCGATGAAAGCCCCCAAAACTATCAAAGGAATTAGGAGTTTCAGTTGAAGGTTCTTCATATTCCCCCTCCTTTTGCTTGGAATAACTTTTGAGATATTTTATCATTTTTAGAAATTTTTTAAAACGCTTTTTAAAGCGTCTACAACCTCTTCTATCTCTTCCCTTTTCATGTTGGTATAGAAGGGAAGGGCTAAGGTTCTTTTCGATACCTTCTCAGTGATCAAAAGCTCTCCTTCAGAGTGTCCGAACTTTCTATAGAGAGGTTGGAGGTGGGTGGGTTGGAAATAGTTTCTGGTTTGAATCCCTTTTTCTTTTAACAATTCTATCACTCTATCCCTGTCTATCGCTTCGTCAAGCATTACTACATAAACGAACCAGCTCATTTTAGTTGTATACTCTTTAATAATTGGAGGACGAACTCCATTTATATCCCTTAAAAGTTCATCATACGTCTTAGCCACTTTCTCCCGTTTTTCTAAAATTCTGTCTAGTTTTCTCACCTGAGAATAACCAAGCGCTGCGCTCATTTCATCCATTCTATAGTTGTATCCAAGCCTAACATGGGAAAGCCACTCTTCATCTTCTCCTCTCCCCTGATTTCTCATACTCTTTGAGAGCTTGTAAATTCTTTCATCGTTTGTTACCACCACTCCTCCTTCACCAGTCGTTATCTGCTTGTTAGGATAAAAAGCAAAGGTTCCTGCCACTCCAAAGCTTCCCGCCTTTCTTCCTTTATATTCAGCTCCTAAAGCTTCGCAGGAATCTTCTATAATTGTAATGTTTCTTTCCCTAAGCAAAGGTGTTATCCTGTCCCAATCGAGGGGTTGGCCAAATATATCAACTCCCATGAAATACTTAACCTTCCTTATATCAACCTTATCGCCACCTAAATAATATTTCTCCTTTTCTATTCTTATCAAAAGATCCTCTAAAGCCTCTGGGGAAGTGTTATAGGTTTCTTCGTCTATATCCACGAATATTGGAACTACTCCTTCAAACAGAGCCACATTTGCAGAAGAAATAAAGGTAAAAGAAGGAACAATCATATATTCTCCTGGCTCAGGATCCAAAGCTCTTAATATAAGATGCAACGCAGAAGTTCCACTATTCACCGCAACCGCGTACTTCAAGCCTGTATATTCAGATATTGCTTTTTCAAATCTTTTAAGATAAGGTCCTAAAGCAAGCCACCTACTCCGAAGTACATTTAGTACTTCATTTATATCATCCTCTTCTATAAAAGGTTTAGACAATGGAATCATAATATCACCTCAGCTAAATTTTCCCACAGCTGGGCTTATATGTGCAAGTATTTTATTGAGATAGGACTTCATGAGAGGACTATCCTTAATTTTATCCTCCACCCTCCGGGTGGTTGTGGATACAACAGATGGTGACCTACCAAAAAGTTTTGCAGTCTCTCTAACAGTCATTTTGAGGTATCTTCTTGCAAAGAATATACCTAGTTCTCTTGCCATCATTATATTTGCCTTTCTACTCCTGCTTCTTATCATAGAAGGAGAAATATCAAACATTCCCGACAAGATGGATACAAGCCTCTCTCCTGGGTCTATAGTATTTGTTTTCTTAAGGAAATGAGATACTAGATTTATAGCTTCAACTATTCCAACTTTCTTTCCCTCTATCTCTTGATATGCAATTAATTTTATAATCGCTCCTCGCAGCTCTCTCAAAGAACCATCTATATTCTCTGCTAAAAAATCTAAAAGTTCTTCATCGAGGTGCCCACCCTCTCTTTCTGCTATATTCCTTGCGATCCTTCTTCTTGTTTCGATATCAGGAAGGCGCATCTCTATTACAATTCCCATTTTGAACCTTGATACCAATCTATCTTGAAAGTCCTGCAGATCGGAAGGTGCCCTATCGGAACAAAATATGATCTGTTTCTTTTTGTCCATAAGCTCGTTAAATGTATTGAAAAGCTCAAATTGGACTCCGTTTTTACCAGTTAAAAATTGAACGTCATCCACAATAAAAATATCAACGCCTCTATACTTTTCTCTAAACTTTTCCATTTTATTTTCCCTCAGATACTTAATCATTTCGTTCATGAACCTTTCACTAGTTAAATAAACAAGATCAACTTCGGGTTTATTTGCATATATGTAATTTCCTATTGCTTGCACGAGATGGGTCTTTCCTACACCTACCCCTCCATAAATAAATATGGGAGAGAATCTACCCGGTTCCATCGCTATCTTTTTGGCAAACTTAAAAGCTGTCTCATTCCCACTACCCACAACAAAAGAGGAAAAAGTAAAATCAGGGTTTAAATTGGTTTCCTTTGGAGGCTTTATAGAAGTAGGTTTCTCTTGGCTTTCTATGCCATTAGAAATCAGCGAAATTTCCTTGTACACAACTTTAAAGGGTATATTCTTCCCGAAAACCTCTTTTATAGCAGATCCTATGGCCTTTCCATACTTATCTTCCAGCCAATCTTTTATAAATAAATTTCCAACCGAAAATATCACTTCATTCTCAGAAATGCTGAGAATATCAAATGTAGAAAACCACTTATTCCATACTTTATTTCT
>JAMOOR010000042.1 GCA_027065235.1 Thermotogaceae bacterium
ACAGATGCCCCGTATCACTACAAAGGTGATGGTAGCGGATTTTCCAAATACGATGTTAATGACGTTAGGAGAATGATAGAACGGTTTGGATACATCCTTCATTCTATATCTCCCGAAACCTCTGATTATAAGAGGTTGGTCAGCGGACATGGAAGGGTATTCAACATCCATTCCTCTGAAGGAATTTCGTCTATCCTTGATCGCATCGCCAGGAGCGTGACTTCTCAGATAGCTATCGTTTATACAACGGATGAAAAGCCATCCGGGCAAGAGGTCCGGTTCAAAGTAGAAGCAGAGTATAATGGAGAAAAGGGAACAGGAACTTACTATTCCTATGGCAACTATATAGTTCCTCCAAGACCAAAGGTAGAAAACCTGACCATAATAGCTGAAGGACATGCATTTCCTGATCCAACGAAGCCACAAGCTCAGGCTATATTAATGGCCAGACAAGCGGCTATTTTAGACGCAAAAAGATCTATACTGGAAACTTTGAGCAACGTGAAAATAGATAAAGAGGTAACGATAAAAGATGCAGTAATGAGCAATGAAGAATTGAAAACGAAGGTAAATGGAGTTATAGCCGGAGGAGAAGTCATATATGAAGAAAACGACGATGAATGGGGATACATGGTAAAAGTTAAGGTCAACCTTGAGAGCTTATACGACGATATACTACATACCGCAAAGTACGTACCCAAATGGGATAAAAAGATAGTGGTAGCACGTGGTATCGTGGCAATAAACAAAAAAATAAAACCTTCTGGGAGGGCAGTCCTTCTTGCAAGAAGAGGAGCTATAGCTGAGGCTCAGGCCAACCTTCTTGCAATGATCAAGGGAATTCATATAGATGCTCATACAACGGTTGAAGACGAAATGACAAGCAATGTGGAATTAACAGCAAGGCTTGAAGGAGTTATAAAAGGTGCAGTTATCATAGATGAAATGAAGAACCACATGAGTTTGAAAGAAATCATGGAAAAAGGTTACTATTGGGTATCCATGGCAGCTCCCATTGACGACGAAGGTTTGTCCTATTTACTACAGAAGTACGGACAGAATCTTAAGGGTAGTGGAACGGTCCTGGAAGCCTTAACAGGAGTTCCATCTAAACCGTCAGTATCGGAACGTCCTAAGAAAGAAAAAAAGGAATATAAATGGATCATAATAAATGCAAACGGATTGAAACTGCTGGTAACAATGAAAGGTTACATTTTGTGTTCAAGAGATGGTAAGGTAGTATACACCCCTGCTGAGTCATTGGATGTTCCGCCAATGGATATGCTACCCTCACTGATAGATGCCACGAGAAAACATCCAAATTCTGTTATATATAAAGCGATAGAAGTTGACATATCAAATTCAAAGATAATCGTTGATGCAGATTACGAAACCTTGAAGAAGCTTATCTATGATGAAGGAATTTACAAAAATGGTGGAATTACAGTGGTATCCGATAGCTTATTAAGCGGTAGGGAAGGAGGGGATTAATAAATGCACTTCAGAAAGGCAAGTGCTGATAACAATACGATATGGTGGATAATAGGTGGAGCTGTTCTTTTAAGTTTGCTAGGGCTTTTCTTCCTTATGAAAGGCGGAGGAGGTAAGGAAGGAGCGTTTGCCCAGTGTGATCTAGAACCGCTGCCAGGATACGTATATGGCATAGGGGATGCTATTGCAAGCAGCGAGTCTGAGGCAAGAGCAAAAGCAAAAGAAATAGCACTTGATGACCTTGTGGGAAAGTTAATCGTTACAGTTCAGTCAGAGAAAGAGTTAAAAAAATATGTAGTTGCAGTTGAAAACGAAGAAGGTGTGAAAAAGGCAGGAGCTGAATCTTTAAAGGTAAAGGTTAATTTAAAAAGCGTCCTTCAAGTCTCCAATTTCCAGATGAAGGAGTGCATATTAGAAAGAGGAGCAAGGTATCATATAAAAGTAATGGTATACATGCCACAAATTTATGCGCAAAATTTAGTTCTCGCATACAGCTATTCAAAAGCAATAGAGGAACTTGCTATGAATAAACAATACTTCACCGCTTTGAAATTCGCACAAAAGTTAAAAGAACTTTCATTGATGCTTCAACCTGTGCCATCATCGATAGCGGAAAGCTCAAAATACATATCAGAAGCGGAAGAAGGTGTGAAAAAGGCCAAATCAATAATAGCAAAGCTTGACACTTTAGATACATCCACACCGGAAGGGTATATGAAATATTTGGTCTATTTGAATGAACTTTCAAGCACAGCAGCAGACGTTCCAAATTTCGAACAATATGTAGAAAAGGTGAAAAATTCAAAAGCGGTCACATTTAACTTAGAAGGTCCAAGATACGTGGTGCGGGGTCAGAAAGTCATTTTAAAACTGAAAGCCTCCCCTGTTGTTGAAGGATCCTACAAAATAAAGCTAAATTCATCGGGAGGAGATTTTCCAAAAGAGACCTATTTGGAAGATGGCGAGGCTTTAATCGAAGGGTATATAGAAGGAGACTCTGCCAGGGTAGAAGCTAACCTTTCCAACATCGTGATCATAGATTGGAAACCCGATGCTGTGTACAGTCCAAACTTAAAGAACGTTGTAAAAGCTCTCTTATCCACCGTGAACAAACCTTATGAAAAAGTTATATTCCTTCCAAGAAACTGGAGAAGTTGCGATGTAGATGCCGCAAGTTACGCCCAAAAAGTGGCAGTTGACTTTGGTTGGAGTGTTCTGGATGTTGAAAAGGCGGCGGAAAAATTTGGAAAACTATTTCCAACGGTTGAAAATTTAGACATGCAAAACGTAGCGGCTTTGTATATTGAGGTTGATTCTTCGGAAGCAGCACTTTACGGGATTAAAAGGTCTCAAATAGAAGTAAAGAATTGGATGCCAAGCGGCTGCAAAGGCGAAAAGGAAATTCTTTTTGCAAAGGCTGCTATAATGACGGGGAACTTTGATGGTGTGAAAAACTATCCAGATGGGTTTATAAAAGCAGTTGCTTTTATGCTGGATGGGAAATACGAAAAGGCTTTGTCAGAGATTTCGTTAAAAGATGATAAAAAGTCCATACTCTTGAAAGCATATATAAACTATCAAATGGGAAATTACAAAGATGCCGTAGGGTTGGCTAAGAAGGTAGCGGAAGATTACCCGGAAGTAGCATATTGGATAATGGCGAACTCCTTTGCAAAGATAGATGACGCAATGTACCTGTTAAATGAAATGCGAGACCTATATAAGGCAACAAAGAAGGTTAAAGACTGTCATCCAGGATATTACGCAGCAGCGGTCCTTCTTGAAAAGTTCGGAAACTACAAAGAAGCAAAGGATTGGATACTAAAAGCACTTGATATAAAACCAAACAACCCAGAATATTTGTACGAGTATGCCGAGATACTCCATAAATTAGGAAAAGATGATAAAGCTAAGGGAATTTTGACAGATCTTTTAAATAGAGACCTTACCATGTCGTTGAAAGAAAAGGTCGAAGAGCTTCTAAGTAAAATAAAGTGAACTACTGGCATGGTTTTGGAAAAGGGGCGATAAGCCCCTTTTTTCTTTTTTGTGATCAAAGCAATTTTTGCTCTGGAATTTGACCCAATATACATTATTAAAAAATTTTCTTAAGCCTGTTAAAATTTTTTCTATAGAGTAATTCGATATTTAAAAAGAGAGAAACTGCGGAAAAAACCGGGGA
>JAMOOR010000043.1 GCA_027065235.1 Thermotogaceae bacterium
TTTGGCGACAATAGCTTTGCTTAGCACCATAGGTTATCCGATGGACGCGGTTATAGAAAGCTTGAAAGATTTCACCAGTGTAAGCAGAAGGTTCACTATATCTTATAAGGACGAGGAAAGAGATCTTTACATAATAGATGATTATGCCCATACTCCTGAAGAAGTTAAAAATCTTCTTCTCACGGTAAAAGAGGTTTTCCCAAACAAAAAAGTTATAGCTATATTCCAGCCACATAGATATTCAAGAACGCTGAGAGAAAATGAAAGATTCCCTTCTTCATTGGAAATCGCCGACGAAATATTTGTAACAAAGATATACGGAGCTTATGAGAAGGGCATAAAGGTTTCTGCAAGGGATATAGTGAGCGGGCTTTCAAAAAGCGGAAAAAATGCAAAATTTGTTGAAAGCTTGGCGGACTTCATTCACAACTATGTACCGGAGAATAATTCTGTAATGGTTTTCATAGGAGCCGGTGACATAATAAACTATTCGGCTCAGTTCGTGAACAGACTCAGGGAAGCGATAGTGTGAAAAATATTCTGGTCATATCAGATACCCATGTACCCAGCTATCAAAGGGACTTGCCAGCAAAGGTATACGAACTAGCAAAGGATCTTGATGGGGTCATTGCCGTAGGCGACTTCGTTGATCTTGATACTGTATTAGCTATAGAAGCTATTTCAAAGGTTTTCCATGGAGTTCATGGAAACATGGATTATATAGATGTCAAGGAATACTTGCCGGAAAGAAAAGTGATAAGAATAGAGGGTGTAAATATAGGTCTTATACATGGTTGGGGTGCACCATTCGATATAAGAGAGAGAATATACAAAAGGTTCTTGGATGTTGAAGACCTTGATGTGATAATATACGGCCACACCCATGAACCCTTCGACGGAGTAGAAAGAAATATAAGGTTTTTAAACCCTGGTGCAGCCACACCCGGCGGAACTTACGCTATTCTCACGCTGGATGGAGGGAAAGTAACATTCCAGATCCACAGACTTTGATAGATGCATTAATAAATGATATAAGAGAGGTTGTAAATAACGGAGAATTGGTGGTTGCATTCTCTGGCGGAGAAGACAGCTCCCTCGTTGCCCTCCTTGCTAAAATGGCTCTTGGGAAAAATAGAGTCATCCTGTCCCACATAGATTGGGGGATGTATGAATACAGGAAAATAAGGGAAATAGTAAAGAATTTTGCAAAAAAATACGATATGAACTTGCACATAATCGATGGAAAATCGAAACAAAAATCTGCCTGGAAATATGGACCTTCATGCAACAGTTGTACCAAATTTGTAAAGCTACCTTTATTAAAAGAGTTCGCCAAGGGAAAAATAATTGCTACAGGTTCCAATCAATACGATACATGGGGAAGAACGGGAATAAAAATAAAAGACAATTTCTATGCTCCACTTGGAAGACTTTCCAAAGATGAAATTCGAGCTATCTTAATTCATCTAGGGGTCGAAATCGAAAGAATAGGTGAATCTGAAGAAAGAGAAGGTTGTAAATTAAAGCACCTGTTAAAGATGTTGATTGTAGAAGATTTTCACGGAAAAGCTGTTTCGGAGTCAAATGAGATATTAATGGACTTTTTAGAAGAGAAGAAATTAAAGGTCAAAAAGGCTGCCGTTAAAATCATAGGACCTCTTTCCAAAAACATAGCTGTTGTTGTCGTTGATCCTCCTCTTAAGGAAAACTTAAAATCCGAGCTTCTCGAAAGACTGAAAGGCGTGGAAAGCCTTAGTGAGGTCATATTTCCAAGTGAGAAGAGCACAGTGGTGGTTGTTGCATCTTCTCCTATATTCAAAAATAAAGAGTCCCGGGAAAACATTGAAAGATACATCTCAATCCCCGGGACTTACCATTGGATTCTTTCTAAAAACACGAAGCTCCGAACATTCCAAGTGGTGGAGATTTCCTAATCAGGGCATTTTTGGCTTCCTTGGCAATTTCTTAATGGGCTGCTCTACAGGGTTTTCAAAAGGAACTTTTTGAAACCGAATTTTTTTAAATTTCTCTAAAAGGGTTTTTATGTTGTAATCTCTTCCGTTTATTCTCAATCTTTCCGGGATGACCATTGTGCCACGTTTTAAAACGATTTTTTTACCTTTTACCTCAATCTTATCTCCCTGCTTAACGGTCATCTTTAAAAATTTCAACAACATGGGAGCTATGTAAATTTTGTACTCTTCTCCAGTAGCTTCAACGGTAATGAAGAACTCACCACCTATGACTTCTATATCCTTTACCTGGGTTCTTACTTCTACATCTGGAAGGTTTTTGTAGATCCATCCTATGAACCCTTCTTCATATCCAAAGAGTGTTTTTTTGAGTATGAGTAATTGATCTGGAGCAGGTCCTGGCCTTCCTCCAATCGGTCTTTGAGGCATAACTGGTTGCTTTACATCGCCCAGGTTAGCCGGTCCTGCTGCAAGCATAATCGCTGATAAAACAAGAATTGACAAGACTATTGAGAATTTTCTCATCCAAACTCCCTCCCTTCTAATTTACTCCACACAGTTTTTGACACCACTTAATAACAATTGGTTCACCGAAAAAATATGCTTTTTATAAATATAGCACTTGCTTTGCTATAATCACCACAGAGGTGATTAAAGTGAAAAAACTCCCTACAAGTGTTGAGAACTTTAAAGAACTTATAAAAGGAAATTATTATTATATCGACAAAAGCATGCTTATAAAAGACGTTGTCGAGCTATCAGGAAAGATAAAGCTTATTACAAGGCCAAGAAGGTTTGGCAAGACCTTAAACATGGACATGATGCTTAGGTTTTTCTCAATGGATGAGGAAGAGAATTTATTTGAAGACCTGAAAATATGGCAAGAGAAAGAAACAGTTCGGGAGCATTTCCATAAATACCCTGTGATATACATCTCTTTCAAAAAGATTAAGAACCCCACATGGGATGGTGCGTACTCGAGTATAAAGGAGTTGCTATCAGACATAGCATCGAAATATGAAAGTATAAATGCAAATGAAAGATTAAAAGAAAAGATAAAGTTCATAACGGAAAAAGAAGCGGATATTGGTTTATATAAAGATACCCTCTATATACTCTCACAAGCCTTGTATGAAGAACGAGGCATAATGCCGATCATTCTCATTGACGAATTCGATGTACCAATAGAAAGTGCATATACAAACAGGCATAAAGACCCTGATTATTACGATAACATGGTAGATTTCATGAGGGCGTTTTTAACATCTGCACTAAAGGGAAGTGATACATACTTTTCCTTTGCTGTACTCACGGGCGTGTACAGAATAGCTAAAGAGTCGATATTCTCCGGACTTAACAATTTGGTTGTATTTACAGTATTTGACAATGAAATGGCAGACAAATACGGTTTCACAGAAGATGAAGTGAATGATATGCTAAAGTACTACAAGCTTAATCGGGAAGATAAAAGGATAATTAACAAATGGTATGGCAACTACAAGATAGGTAAAAGAGAGGGGCTTTACAACCCGTGGAGCATTATTAACTACATAGCAAAAAGGATTCAAGGTAAGCTCAATCCAAGGGAAGCAACACAAAAATATTGGGTGGACACATCAGAAAACAGATTGATAATAGAACAGGTTGAAAATAACGAAGAGATTAAAATGGAG
>JAMOOR010000044.1 GCA_027065235.1 Thermotogaceae bacterium
ACTAAAAATTTTACTTGCAATCATGTCACTAACTTTCAACCCGCCATTTATGAGAAATTTCCCTTAAGTCAGATAATCTAAGCCCATATTGTTTCACTAACTCACCAAGATAATTCTCGGGTAAATTATCATTGGCATATTCCAACCTTCTCATTGCTTCCTCTCTGTCTATCATCCCTGCCCTTACCATTCCACTCAAAAGTTCGTCATTCTTTGTAAATCCAAGAGTTTCTCTATAAAGAAATTCCTTTAACCAATGTATCTTACAATCTGCTCTCCAATTTATTGGCCATTCCTTTGGCCTTTCCCAACCGAGTTCTTCTTTTATGGTCATATCTATCTCACTTTCATTCCACCCGATGTATTCAAACAACCCGATCACATTTAGGCCTTTATAATTCCACACAAACCTATAAAACGCCTCTCTTACGAAAGACAACAATGTCAATGGAGAGTTTAATAATACCCAATTACCCAGCAATAAACGGATAGAACCAAGGACTAAAGATAGTGTCTTATTTTTTAAATTTATCCCTTTAGTAACTAACCCTTCAGCGAAGGATTGCTCAGGTTCTCCACCTCCCCCTACAAGGTCCCCTCCACCACCAATAATCAGATTTATATTATGTCTTTTAGCAAGTGAGGAAAGGTTTTTCTTGATGGAACCCTGACATCCGTTGCACAAAAAACCTACAAGCGCTGGATTTGGTTTAACAAGATAAGCTTTTAATGTAGTAGTAAATGTTGATGCTGTAATGTCTTGCTTAACATATAAGTGACTGACTTTTAGTATATCCACAGTTCGTTCAATATTTTTGTATATTTGGTCTGGCATAAATCCATTATCTATGGTCACCGCAAGTGGATTCAGTCCCAATTCCTTAACTACATAATACAAAACAAAAGTGCTATCCCTACCCCCGCTTAATCCGACTATGCAATGATATCTTCCCCTTTTATCATAAAATGGTTTTAAACGTTTTTTGAGAACTTCTACCCCTTCAATCTTTTGTGCTTCATAGTTTAAACAGGAATTGCATACACCCGTATCAGAGAAATGAATTCCCGGATAAGTTTCAGGCAAAACACATTTAGCACATCTTCTCATAAACTCCTCTTACTATTCTCTGTCGTTTTTTCTATAAATCCTGCTGCACCTGTAACCAGTATCTTTTTGTAATCCATTTCACCCTCCAATTTCTAAACGAGCCTGTTAAATAATTTCCAACATATTGAATATGTTTGTTTTCCTGCCCACCCCCTCCTTGCTCATACCCCCATCTACCCGTATCCTCTCTGCACCAACAAATCGGAGGAAAGCTATGAGAAAATCTCAACAACTTTCCTTCATCGATTTGATCGTCAAATACCTTATCCTTGACGATGACCCGCTCAAAATTATCTTTGATTCTATCGACTTCTCTTTTATCTTTGACCTCGTCAAGGAGAAATATAAGCCCAGAGGCACTCATGGCTACAACCCTGTCTCCCTCTCCAAAGCCTTTCTCCTCATTTACCTGGGCATCGCCCGCTCTGAAAGAGACCTCGCCAACAAGCTCCGTTTCAACGCCAAACTCGCTTCCCTCTGCGGCTTTCCCTTCGGTAATACCCCTTCCCACGCCACTTTCCACTGCTCCAGAAATAGACTCGGATACAAGATATTCTTCGACATCCTCCTCAACCTTGTGGTTCAAGCTGCTGCTATCATCTTTGACAGGAAACTCTCCCTTTCCATAGACTCCGCACACATCGAAACCTTTAAGTCCGACAAAGACGCCAGAACAGGTGCTAAAAAGGCTGATTTCCTCAAATTCTACGGCTACAAAATCCATATTGTTGCAGTTATGACTATAAGCGCCTATGTCTTGAGGTTGATAGCTGGATATAGAATGGGAGTTGGATTCCTCAAGGTTTAAGTTTTGCAAAAGAGCGAATAGTTCTGTAACAACAAGGATAAACTGGTGATTATTGTCAAATTTAGTGGTAGAAGATACAAAATATGGAGCTATTAGTCCACAATAAATCAGTAACTCATGAGTCAAAGATGCTTCTGAGCTCAAAGGAGCCTTAGATGTTTTTTCAATTTTCCTTGTTTTCCTCAAACTCACTCCGTAATATCCCATTTTTTGGAGGCCCCTAATAGTCGTGCAAATTCACTCCCACTCACGAAAACCTCTCAGAGCACTTGTGTAGAGCGAATAAAACTCTTTTCCCACTTTTTCTGGACTATAACGCTGTGTAACATAGTTTGAGATCCTTTGAGCATTATAACTTACATAGTGGTCCAACATAAAATCAATGGCATCCTTCAAGGCCTCGGCATTCCCCGAGGGAACCAAAATTCCTGTTTCCTCATTGATAATCTCATTAGGCCCCCCAATGTTGGTAGCGATAACTGGCTTGCCGCAAGCCATCGCCTCAATGACTACAACACCAAAGGTCTCCACTAAACTCGGTAACACAAAGATATCCGCCCGACGCATAAATTTAGCCACTTCCACCTTAGGCTTTATTCCATGAAAAAAAACTTTGTCTTCAAGTCCCAGTTTCTTTGTCATTTCCTCGTATTCTTTGCGGTTCGGGCCATCTCCAACGATATCCAAAACGAAATCCCCCCGTTTCTCTTTGAGCATCGCTAGGGCTTGCAGAAGATATGGAATGCCCTTTTTAGGGGTCAAGAATGCTACAGTCAACAACCTTTTCTCTTCGTGCTCTTCAATTTCCTTTGGTGGATAGAAAAGATTAAGGTCTACTACATTTGGGACGATATTAAAACGTGCTTTTATTCCCAACTTTTTTATATGTTTCGCAAGATCTTCGCTCACCGGACAAACAAGAGTCGCGTTCTCAAAAGCAAACTTGGCCTTCCAGCGTTCCAGTCCTTTTATCAACCCTCGAGGGAACCCTGTATAATGCTCAGTCACGATAACCGGGAGATTATATTTCTTGCCCAAAAGCACCGCCGGGACGCCCGCTCTATACACATGAGCATGAATAATGTCCGGCTTCCAGCCTCCCTTTAAGAGTTTTTTAAATGCAACAAATATACTCCAAAGGTAGAGAAAGTAAGAAATTTTCGAAATTGGACGCCTTCGGTACCGGACCCTCAAAGTGCGAATTCCATCTTCTACTTGCTCCTTTATCTGGTAAAGCCCCCTAATTGAATTATCCCATCCTTCATTGTAAAGCACCACCACATCAGCAAAAAGAGCGGTGGCTTTCACATGTTCATGCACAAACAAACCTAACACTGGGTTCTTTTCAGAAGGATACCATGTGGGAATGTGCAAAACTCTAATTTTCTCTGAATTATTTGTCATATCATTGGTCCTCAGCGGATAAAGACATAATTATTATCCATTCCTTCAGTCGGACATCGTAATAGTCGTTCATGTTATCAATTCCGACAACTTTGAAACCTTTTTCAAGCAATTTCTCAGATGTTTTCCAGCCTATAAATTCTGCTGCACCTGTAACCAGTATCTTTTTGTAATCCATCTCACCCTCCAAATTTCTAAACTTTTACCATCGAGAATCCACCGAGCTGTAGCTCCATGGGTTTGCCTTCTAACCTTGCCTGACCGCTTATGATTGAATTACTGACAACTGCATTATAAATCTCAACATCAGCATTA
>JAMOOR010000045.1 GCA_027065235.1 Thermotogaceae bacterium
TAACACGAGAAAGAATAAGACAGATAGAGGTGAAAGCACTTAGAAAACTTAGGCATCCATCAAGAAGTAAATACTTAAGGCTTCTTTTGAAGTTGATGGACGAGGAAAAATAAAACGGGGCAGATGCCCCGTTTTATTATTTTAAAATATTTGAACAATGCTATGATATAATGACACTAGGATTATCAAAAATTTGAGGGGGAGTTTACCATGTCTGTTAAAACCACCTCTCCACTTGATAAATACAGGAATCTCCCAGAAAAATATCCAGCAGAGCTCATCGGAGGTGAAATTGTAATGATACCTTCTCCTTCTTATTATCATCAATTAACGGCTATTGATATAGCTTCTAAAATGAAAAATTTTGTTGATGAAAATGATTTAGGAGTTGCTTTGTATGAATTTGATGTACACCTTGATGATGAGAATGTTGTAAGACCAGACATAATCTACATATCGAGTGAAAGAGAAAATATTATAAGAGATAATTGGGCAGAAGGTGCTCCTGATATTGTGGTGGAAATACTCTCACCATCAACGATCGTAAGAGACACCTTGATAAAAAAAGACCTATATGAAAAGTATGGAGTAAAAGAATATTGGATTATAGATCCAAACGAGAAGGAAATATATGTTTACGAAAATAAGGATGGAAAATTTACATTGATATGTAATGGCAACAAATGCTCATCGAAGATTTTAAATGGATTTTCATGGGGGTTTGAAAAATAAAAGTGGGGCAAAAGCCCCACATCAGTGGATTCTGGCATTATCTCCTAACCTAAAAAGATCTGTCCTTTCATCATCATGTTTAAGTTTTTTGTATCTATTTATTGCATCCTGAGCCATTCTTTTCAAAATCGCCATAAGATCGCTTTTTTCCAAGGCTTCTGAAAGTTTCTCCTTTAGTTCTCCCTCTATCTCCACATCTCCATCATCCGTTGTAAGCTTCAAATGTTCTTTCATATCAGACGATAAATCTTCATATATCATACTTACAAGTTTAAATGCGTACTCTCTAAATACATCCGCAACCTCTTCTGGCCTTTTCACCTGATCGAGGGCTCTCCTATAGTCGCTCTCAAGCTCTTTCTCATACTTGACATAAGAGTACATCTTTTCTCTTCTTATCATCATATCACCCCCTGCATTAATATTATACAAATTTAAGTCTCATACACCAAAAAATCTCTGGTAAACTTCAAATAAGGGAGGTGGAGTTTTGAGAAGAAAAGGAATAGTTGTAGGTTTTCACTCTGCAATGGCGGTTGTAGAGGATATGGAGAGTGGGGAAAGGCTTTTGTGCAAGCTGAGAGGAAAGTTTAAAAAACAGGGAATAAAAGTTATTGTAGGGGATTATGTTGAATATACTAAAGATACTCTAGAGAGCGGGGTAATAGAAAACATATTCAACAGAAAAAGCTTCCTCCCAAAACCTAAAATTGCGAATATTGATCAGGTTGTTCTTGTGACAACGCTTAAAGAACCTGAAGTTCCGTTTATAGTTCTTGACAAATTTTTGGTGCTTGTGGAAAGTGCATCTTTAAATGTTGTGATAGTTATAAACAAAATTGATCTTATATCCAATGACGAGGTTGAAAAGATTAAATTCATAGAAGGAATTTATGGAAAGTACTATAGACTGATAAAAACCAGCGCTAAAACCAGAGAAGGGATAGAAGAGCTCAAGAAAATGTTTGAAGGCAAGGTATCTGCTATGGCAGGTATGTCTGGTGTAGGAAAAAGTTCTCTTTTAAACGCTGTAAATCCTGGGCTAAAGTTAAAGGTAGGAGATATCTCTGAAAAACTAAGAAGGGGGAAACATACAACGACAACAACTTCTCTTCTTAAATTTGACTTTGGAGGTTATGTGGCAGATACTCCAGGATTTGCCAACCTTGACATATCAGAAATCAATCCAAAAGAGTTGAAAGAACTATTTCCTGAGTTTAGGGAGTACAGAGGAATGTGTGCCTTTTCAGATTGCAGTCATGTCTCTGAACCAGGCTGCTACATAAGGAAACTTGTTTCTAAAGGCAAGATTCCACCCCACAGATATGAAAATTACCTGAAGATGTTGAAGGAGATAGAAAAAACTCTTCAAGTAAAAGAAAAGATAATGAGAAAAAAGTCATAAAATATGTGATTCGAATCTCAATATATGTGATATAATATTCAACAAGAAAATTCACAAGGGGGTTGAGATTATGAAATATGATGTAATAGTAATTGGTGGAGGTCCAGCTGGACTCATCACAGCGGCAACAGCCAAGAAAAATTACCCAGAAAAAAGTGTAGCTATTATAAAGAAAGAACCTGTAGGAATGATTCCCTGTGGAATCCCATACACCTTTGGGACATTAGGTGGAACTGAAAAGAACATACTTCCAACTAAAGGTGTGGAAAATTTAGGGGTCAAGGTCATAGTCGATGAAGTTGTTGATGTAGATCCAGAAAAGAAAATTGTAAAAACAAGGGATTCTGAATTTGAATATGACAAGCTTGTTCTTGCAACTGGATCAGAACCTGTAGTTCCTCCAATTCCTGGAGTTGATCTTGACGGAGTATTTTACATAAGCAAATACAAAGATTACCTTGATAAGCTCTATGAAAAACTTCAAGATGTTGAAAATGTAGTCGTTGTTGGTGGAGGATTTATAGGTGTTGAGGTAACAGATGAAATTAGAAAAATGGGGAAGAAAGTTACCATAATTGAGATAATGGACCACCTTATACCTGCAGCTTTCGATGAAGAATTTGGAAAGATGGCCCAGGAAGTCCTTGAAAGTAATGGAGTAAAGGTTATGACTTCGACCAAGGTTGAAAGAATAGAAGGAAGCGGAAAAGTAGAAAAAGTTGTAACAAATAATGGTGAGATAAAAGCCGAAGTGGTTATCCTTTCTACAGGATATAAACCAAGGGTAGAACTTGCTAAAAAAATTGGCCTTAAGCTTGGGGAGAGCGGAGCAATAGTTACAGATGAATATATGAGGACCTCTGTGAAAGATATATTTGCTGTCGGAGATTGTGTTGAACATTTATGTTTCTTCACGAGAAAGCCTGCAAAAATCATGCTTGCCTCAACAGCGACTTTTGACGCAAGGGTAGCAGGTGCCAACTTGTTCAAGCTGAAAGTTCTAAGGACAAATCAAGGAACACTTGGCGTGTTCTCCACATCTATTGAAGGCCTGACTCTTGCATCAGCCGGTTGCAATGAAAAGATGATAAGGGAAGAAGGATTTGATGTAGTAGTTGGTGAAGCAAAGGTTCCAGACAGACATCCTGGAAGTATTCCTGACGCCTCGACAATAACCCTTAAATTGGTATTTTCAAGAGAAAGCGGTCACATTCTTGGTGGTCAGATGGCGGGCGGAAAAAGTGTCGGTGAGATTGTAAACATAATAAGTCTCGCGATTCAAAGCAGATTAACCGCAACGGAGCTTGCAACTATGCAGATAGGAACTCATCCTCTTTTAACTTCCGCTCCAACTATGTATCCAATTGTAAGCGCTGCAGAGAATGCGCTAATGAAGATGAGAAAGTAAATATAAAAAAGGGCGTCTCTGGACTGCA
>JAMOOR010000046.1 GCA_027065235.1 Thermotogaceae bacterium
TTAAAGCGAAAAAAGTTTTCTTTTTTATCATTCATATAATCACCCCTTTCTCGCTCCTTTTAAAGTACTTTCTTTATTTCTAATCTTATTATAACAATATCATTCGAAAAAACTATTTTTTAATGTTTGAATTTTTAGAGTGTTTGTTGGTTACTTAAATTAATCCTGATTTTGAAAAATTTCCTTTATTTCGTTTTTCTCGCTATTATAAGGGTAGTGTAAAATTAAATGTGTCTGTGGGGGAATAACAAAAGGGGCGAGAGCCCCTACCGAAGGAAACAAACAAAAAGGCAAATAAAATCATCGAGAGTAGCAAAAATGAAGATAGTCAAATGAAATTATTTTGAAGAAGATGTAAACATATATAAGGATGTTTTTCAATTGCACCTTAGAGGAATGGAAACAGCTCATTCTGATATTCCATGTTAAGCCACTGTGCTTTGAGTTTTAATCGTACCTTAGAGGAGCTTGGAAGGATTACTAAGGACGAAAAATTTGCATTTTTACCTATTAACTTGGTTTGGATTTTTAAACAAACATTAAGGGAGGAATTAAAAATCGATGGATTTATGTGGATTTTATGTTATGAGTAAAATATTTTTAGCACGTGCATATAAATATATTAGGTATAACACGATGCTTACCTTTTTTGATAATTCCTTATACATTTTTACGCACTTTACGATAGTATCCCGAAAAAGTCCCGAAAATGCGTAAAAACAAAGCTCCCATAACGGGAGCTTTTTATTTTTCCTTCAATATTCCTCTCATTATCATTGATAAGATATTATTTAGCATTCCTTTCTTCCTCGGTGTTATGGAACTTGATATTAAATTTGCTGCAGCTATTGGATCTATATCATCATATATTGCGTTATACCTTTTGCCTTCTGCAATGAGATTCGCCATTTTTGATAAAAACCCATTGTATCTCTTCCTCAAATTCTCCCACTTTTGCTCTTCCACAATGCTGCTTCTTTCTTTTTCAATAAGCTCCACCAACACTGTTTTATTGGTCACAAAGTCTATATATGACCTTAAGAATTTCTTCAGTTTTCTCATGTAGGATTTCTCATTTTCCACTTCTTTGAACAAACTCTCTTCTATTTCATCGATCGTTCTTGTCCAAACCTCTTCGAATAAATTTTCCTTGCTGGGAAAATAGTAGTATATCAATGCTTTTTTTACTCCGGCTGCTTTTGCTATTTCCTCCATACTGACTCCGTTGAAGCCTTTCTTAGCAAAAGCTTCTTGGGCTGCTTTCAATATCTTTTCTCGGGTTTTCACACAGCTATCCCCCCTTTGAAAAAGAGGGGGGAGAAGGTCCCCCTCACTTGAGTTTTGCATCAGCTGGCATGTACTTCTTATCAACAGCAAGCATATTTTCCTTGTTGGCGTACCTCTTCATTCTTGTCTCATAGTTATATAATCCTCTAAACACTGGATACCTGTCAGCGTATCCATGCTCATACCAGAGTTTATCTGCATACTTCTTCCAACCTTCAGCAAGTTTATCTAATTCAGGTGCAAGTTCTGTTATTATCTTTTCACTTCCTTCGTGTTGTGGTATAGCGTTGAAGTGTTTGACCATCGCTCTGAAGACTTTCGGATTGTCGATTATTGGACATGGTCTGAAGAGGTTGTTACTGTATGGGATCATTCTTTTGTAAGCTTCAAAGAATGGGCTCTTGAGTATTTCAAGTAAGGATTTTTCTCTTATGTTATCAACTGCAAATTGCTGGAAAACACACGGTTCTGCATAACCCTTTGCGTTTATATGGAGGTACTTAGCTCCAGCTGCAAGACATCCGTGTGTGAGAAATCCATGATTCCAGAAGTCTGCAACAAAGGCAAATCTTCCGGAAAGTCTCATTTCCTCCGTTTTGAAAAATCTTTCGTATCTTTGCTCTGGAGTTGGAACAAGGTCCATTGATGGATTCATACCAACTGGCATGAATTGGAATACCCATGCATAGGCGACACCTTGCTCTTCAAGAAAGTCCCAGAACTCATCGCTCATTATGGTTTCATGGTTGAGCTTGGTTGCTGTGATTGAAGTTCCGAATATGACTCCATATTTTCTAAGAAGTTCCCACGATTTAAGTATAGCTTTGAAAACTCCTCTCCCTCTTCTCCAGTCGGTATCAAGTTCAAATCCTTCAACTGATATTGCCAAAGTTGCATTTCCAAGCTCGGCCAATCTTTTTGCCTTTTCCTCATTTATAAGGGTTCCATTAGTATAAATAAGGAAGTAGCTATCGTTGAATTCTTCAAGAATGTCGAAAAGATGTGGCCAGAAGAAAGGTTCTCCTCCAGTTATGATGAAGAAGTAAATTCCAAGATCATTTGCTTGCTTAATTATGCTTGCAACTTCATCCTTTGTAAGTTCGTATTTTCTTCCATAAAGTCCAGCATAACATCCAACACAATTAAGGTTACAAGCATAGGTAGGACTTATAACAACTAACTTTGGAAGAACAACCTTGTACTCATGCATTTTCTTCTGCCTTATCGGCTCTCCAAGCGCAAATTCATTGATAATAAGGTTATTAATAAGCTTTTCAACAGACTTGGGGGATGACCTTCTAAAGAGTCTAACCCAATTAGATATCATAGGGTGCTTTTCTTCCGCCATATCTGCTAATTTTTTAAGCCCGCTCTTTGACGGCTCCTTAGTAAACGCACTTAAAGTATTTAGAAGCTTTGCAAATTTCTCCTCATCAGCGTTTCTTATGAATGAGGACACCATCTTTCCCGCTTGCCTGTATATCATACCCTTTATGCCACCAACTGCCATCTTTCCACCTCCTATTTACTTACCGTTCGGTAAAAAATTATAGAGTTATACTTCTATCATGTCAATGACCTAGATAAACAGCTTGTAGATAGATACAGAGATAGTGGTATATATTAACAGAGCTATGCATGTTCTATGATACTTCCATGTATGAGTTTTTAGTATAGGCAGGAGGAGGTTAAGGGAAAGTAACTAGTCAACATCTCCCTGTATAGCTGGGCACCCCATGGATCAAACCTTGCAATGTTTTAGATGTATGAATATAATACAAATGCATGCCAGCGTAGCTCAATCGGCAGAGCGGCGCATTCGTAATGCGCAGGTTGTGGGTTCGAGTCCCACCGCTGGCTTAAAAGCCCCTCAAAATGAGGGGCTTTTCGTTTTATATTGTGGTATATTCTTAACTATATTATCAAAAGGGGGACTAATCATATGAAAATCCTTCACACTGCCGATTGGCATATAGGCCTTAAATCGTGGAAGATAGAAAAGGAAACTGATAGAACTCAAGAGATAATTGATTCTTTGGATCAGATTCTGGAAGGAGCTGAAAGTGAATCGGTTGATTTGATTATAATCTCCGGGGATGTCTTGCATGAAAATAGAAATCCATCCACTGAGAGTTTATCGATTTTAATGAAATATCTCTCTGAATTCTCAAAAATAGCGCCAACGGTGGTTGTTATGGGTAATCATGATTGGAAGGGGCTTTTGTCATACTCTTACGTAGCACCAAGAGACCTATACATATCTGGAAAACCAGAAGAAATTGTAATAGACACAAATTCCGGTAAAGCTGACATTTACACTGTACCCTACGTTAGAGGAACTCCTTCAATATTTGAAGGTAACTCCTCACCATCCGACAAAGTTGCCCGACTTATACAAAAATTTGCACATTCCCCAACTAGCGCAGACTACAGAGTGCTAACCTCTCATATAATGGTTGAAAAAACGGGTGTTATTCCTCCAACTGTTGAGGAAAGTATACAGGTAATTCTAAAACCAGAGAATTTTTCTGCACTTTTTGATTACATTGCCCTCGGACACGTCCATAGACATGTTGTTGTTAAAGATACGCCACCTGTTGTATATTCTGGTTCAATAATTCAGAATGACTTTTCAGAATGGAAAGACAAAAAAGGCTACATTATAGTTGAAAAGACCCTACCACGTTTTGTAGAAATCTCGTATAAGAAGTTGGTAATTTTAGATCTTTCAAATGAAAAAAGCTTTCAAGTGGTAAGAGAAAAAATTGAAGAAGCTTCTCAAAAGTACGATTATATAAAGGTTAAGATAAACCAATCCCTTTCTCATTATAGAGGAACCATTCTCAGATTTGAAAAAGTCAGAAGTGTATCCGTAGAGAGCATTAATGTCGAGAGGATAGATTTTAAAAAAGAATTTGAGGGCATGAACTTTGACGAAATCTTTGAAGAATACATCAAAAGAGAACTGTCTGGAGAACTTTTAAATGAAGCCTTAAAAATATTAAGAAAGGTTAAAGGCGAAGGCGCCTGAAGTGGCGCCTACGCCTGAATATCAAGGTTAAGCCCTGCGTATAATTTTGCTGCCATTCTTGCAAGTTTAAACGCCATACCCGTCTGATTGTAGGAAACAAGATTCAAAAGCTTCTTCATCTCATCCTTTGACATAACTGTACCTGCGACTTGCGCAGTCGCTTGGGGCTTAACCTGCATCTGTGGGACGTAGTAGGAATTTCCATACCCTATTCCGGTGACCCTCATAGGATCACCCCCCTTCATTCTTACATATCGTCAACAAAAGTGAAAACTTAATCGTTATCTTGATAAAACTCACAGCTTGTGGGTGTTTTAAAAGCCATTTTGCTACGATATTTACACAAAGTGTGGTAATTATTGAGTATAATCCACCCTGAGTAATTTTACGAGTTCTTCAAACAAATCCTTACCTCTTATCGGAGGGTTATAACGGTGAAGGAAGATGGTAAGAAACTTCCAGGCCTCATTTACAGTTTTAAGGTTAAGTAATCTGAAAAATCCATGATGGGGGATATAACTCCATCCTTTTATTACAAGCAAGTTTTACATGTTTTCTCTTCACCATTTTCTTCTATAAAAATTTACTCCCATATAATTTACTTTCTCGATTTTTCCGCTGGATTCAAGATCCTTAAGAATACGTGGATCTATTCTTTCTTCCTTCATCAATTTAAAGACATCCTCTTCTCTCATGGGATGAACGGAAAGAATCGATAAAAGCCCGGCTTTAAAATTTCCACCAATGGAAAACTCACCCTCCTCTGGAAAATCAAGAAGGACCACTGGAAGATCATAGGAAGAGAATATCATGTATGCCCTTTGTATTTTATCTCTTGAAGGAGGTTTTACATAGGGAACCCTGGGAGGTCTTAAAGGCAGAGTTATATATGTCTTTGAAACATTTATATCTCTTATGAACTCAGCCACTTTTTGAAGATTTTTTTCATCATCGTTTATTCCATCTACAAGCATTGTTTCTGTAACTAGCTTTCCTTTGTACTCTTCGGAGAATTTTTCAATACCTTCCATGACCTCAAAAAAAGAAAGTTTTTTATAGGGAACATCTATCTTCTTCCATGTATTTTCGTCCACTGTATCGATTTTGATGGAAATCCAATCGGCAGCTTTTAATTCTTTTCTCACATCTTCTCTAAATAATAAAGAACCGTTTGTTATAACCGCAACATTGCCATATTTTTTCATCAGGTTGATTTCTACTCCTAGATTCGCATCCAACGTGGGTTCGCCGTCAGGAACAAAGGTTATATAATCCGCCCTTTGATTTTCTAACCTTTCTTTTACTTCTTTTTCAAGAATTTCCGGTTTTATATAAGCTTTCCTTTTTATGGTATGTATCCTTGTTTCTCCCACCTGACAATAAACGCAGTTGTATGAGCAAATTTTCTTCGGAATGTTATTAACTCCCAAGCTTTTCCCGAGTCTTCTTGAAGGAACAGGACCGAATACAAACATAAGGTCATCTCCTTGCAATCATAATATCAGCCAAATGGAATTTTACTACCGTAAAAGACACAATCAAAGGAGATAACAATTTTCCTCTGATGGAAAATATTTTCTAGTTTTTTGCTCTTGCAGAAAAAATTGTGTAAAAAGGACCGAATGTCTTTAAGGATAAGGGTACCATCGTCTCCGATGACAAATTCCTTGCAGAACTTATTTATAACATCTCCTCCTGCGTCTTCTAAAGCCTTCCTTAATCTTATTCCATTATCCTTTCCCTTTCCACTATACTGGTCGATATCTCCCCGTATAGCTAGGCTTGTATGGCTAGGGAAGGTTGACTCGTTATTGGGATATGGTATAATTCATCACGCAGTGGCCCCATAGGATAACGGCTAGTCCACCGGATTCTCAGTCCGGAGGTCGGGGTTCGATTCCCCGTGGGGCTGCCATAAAAAACGAAGACTTCCGCACTATTATACCCCTCCGAACAGGAGGGGTTACATTATTCTTATTTCTTATAAGGTGTTCTGCCAAATCATCTGGCGTTACAAATTTGGCATTTTTTCCATTTTCAGCCCAACATCTTCAATATCCTTGCAATAAGCTCACTACATATCATTGCTGATGGATTTTGATAGCGCATCTTTCCTTCCAAGCATGCTTCAATTGGTTCCATTCCTGCAGAAGCTACTTCTATGAGCGTATTCTTTGAAAGGGCATCAATCGGGGGATATTGACCACCGATGAATAAAGATTTAATAACCCGAGACTTGGTTAACCAACTTTTAGAACTTTCCCAGCAACTGTGTAAAATCCGAGCCAGACATAATTAAATCCCCCCTCAAATATTTGTCTTAATTGTCCGTATAAATTAATTCCCAGCCTTTCATCCTCTTCCCAGCCCAATCGTTAAATGCAAGTTTTTGCTTAACGAGTCATCACTTTAAAAATTCTATGATTCTTTTATTTTCAGAATATTTAGTGATAAAATCCTTAAGGGAAACTTAAAAAATAGAAGAAGGAGGGGAAAGGGAGATGAACCATTCGGAGTTTGAGTATACCGTAATAAAACCCTTTGAAAATTTCCCTATAATTGATTTTTCTAATCCAGAAGACGAAAAGAAAATGAAAGAAGCTTTAAAGAAGGTTGAGGCAGAACTTGGAAGGGAATATCCAATAGTCATAGGTGGAGAAGAGATTCATACGGAGAAGAAGATTGTCTCCATAAATCCAGCAAAATATGAAGAAGTGGTTGGAGTTGTTTCCAAGGGAACGAAAGAACTTGCCGACAAGGCTTTAGAAGTGGCTTGGAAAACCTTTGAGGAGTGGAAAAGATGGCCAGCGTGGAAGAGGGCAGAAATTCTGCTCAAAGCTTCCAAGATAATGAAAGAGAGAGCCTACGAGCTTTCTGCATGGATGGTAAAGGAAGTTGGAAAGAACTGGGTGGAGGCTTGGGCAGACGTTGCAGAAACCATTGATTACCTTGAGTACTACTCAAGACAGATGCTTAAGTACATGAACGGTCAGCCGGTCGTTCAAATTCCTGGTGAAAGGAATGAATACAGATACATTCCTCTCGGCGTTGGTGTTGTCATTCCACCATGGAACTTCCCACTTGCCATCCTTGGTGGTATGACCCTTGCTTCAATCGTCACCGGAAACACGGTTATATTGAAGCCAGCTTCGGATTCACCAGTTATAGGCTATAAGTTCTTTGAAATAATGAAGGAAGCAGGCCTTCCTGACGGTGTTATAAACTTCTTGCCTGGAAGCGGAGCAGAAATTGGAAATTACCTTGTATCTCATCCAAAGGTTAGGTTCATAGCATTTACAGGATCCAAAGATGTAGGCCTTAGAATAAATGAGCTTGCAGCAAAACATCAGAAGGACCAGATATGGATAAAGAGGGTTATACTTGAGATGGGAGGAAAGGACGCTGTAGTGGTTGATGAAACAGCAGATCTTGAGGCGGCAGCTCAAGGCATAGTTGTATCAGCGTATGGATTCCAGGGGCAGAAATGCTCAGCAGGAAGCAGAGCTATTATTGTGAAAGATGTATATGATAAAGTCGTTGAACTTGTGGTGGAGAAAACAAAGAAACTCAAGATGGGAGATCCGACGGAAAAAGAAAATTGGTTTGGACCCGTTATAAACAATGCAGCCGTCCAAAAAATAATGGGGTATATAGATATAGGAAAGAAAGAAGGAAAGTTAGTAGCGGGAGGAAACTACCTTGGTGAGCAAATGAAAGGTTTCTTCATCGAACCTACAATTTTTGTTGATGTTCCACCAGATGCAAGGATAGCGCAGGAAGAAATATTTGGGCCAGTTCTTGCTATTATAAAGGCCGAAGACTTTGATGATGCACTTAGAATTGCTAACTCGACGGAATATGGACTCACAGGAGCGCTCTATTCCAAGGTAAGAGAGAGAATTGAGAGAGCAAAAGAAGAATTTCATGTTGGAAACCTTTACTTCAACAGAAAATGTACTGGTGCTTTGGTTGGAGTCCAACCGTTTGGTGGATTCAACATGTCCGGTACAGATTCAAAGGCTGGAGGACCGGATTATCTGCTTCTCTTCATGCAAGGAAAGTCTATATCAGAGAGAATAATATAAAAATTCCCTTTATAACTCAGGAGCGCCAAGCGGCGCTCCTTTGTTTTTTCAATGCCAAAAAAGCTCTCTTATTTTTAACTTACCTTTCGGGAATTCACCTTCAAGAAGTACCTTTTCATCTTTTCGTATGAATCTTTATATTCTTCGGCGTATTTTGCAAGGTTATTGATTTCTAAAATAACTATTCCAGAAAAATTGTCCTCAGCTATTATCTTCGATATTTTTGAGAAAGGTATTTCTCCGTAACCTATTGGCAAATGAAGGTCGCCAACACCGTACATGAGCCTAAAGCCTTCAAAGTCTGGTAAATCTTTAAATAATTCTCTTGCCTCTCCAAAAGTATCGCTGACATGAAGCTCCACTACATAAGGCATGGCTTTTTTGATTGCTTCAAGGTAATCCCAACCACGATAATTTGCGGCGATATAAAGATGTGCCACGTCTAAAGTCATTTTTAGATTTGGGTGATCAACGGCATCTATCACTTCTATAACTTCGTCAACGGTATGCTCAGGAAGGTTTTCTACACCTATGGTTATATCATTTTCTGCTGCAAGAGTTGCGGCCTCTTTTAACGCTTTTATTTCCGCCTTCCTCTGCTGTTTTTCCGAGTAATCAATTACATCGGTGCTCTTTCCACAATGGTAAACCACAACCTCTGCACCAATTATCCCAGCAAATCTTATGCTTGCCATGAGAATTTTCTTGTGTAGAGGGTTAGTCAATCTTCTTAAATTCACTACATCCGGTGCATGAACAGTATACTTAAAGTTATATTTAGATAGTAACTCTTTAACTTTTTGCACCCGCAACGGTATAAGCTTACCTTTCATTATAACGTCAAGACCCGCTGGAGGAATTTCTACATACTCAAACCCTATTTCTTGAAAAAAATTTAGTTCCCCTTCAAGCTTCGAAAGGGAACCGCTTATCCTGTGTGTGTCAACATTCACCCCCAATCCCTTCACCAATCGTGGTCACTCCTTTCTATGGTTAGTGTCATGTGGTATTTACACTATTAACTCCTCAGTTTCTGAATCAAATACATGGATTCCCTCCGGTCGCAGTTTTACAAATACCTTTTCATCTTTATCAACAACCACCCCGCTTTCAGCAAACACTTTTATTAATTCATCCGTTTCACTGACTTTTAAATTGATGATCAAATCTCTTCCCAATGGTTCCAGGACATACACATATGCCCAAAATCCTAAACCTGACTCTTCATGCACAATTTCGGCATCTTCTGGCCTAAATCCTAAAACTAATCCTTCTTGTTTTTTGGCTTCCTCAATCTTTTTGGCGACATCCTCTGGCAACTCTAAATGCAGACTCTTTGATATTAAAAAAGCTCTTCCATCTTTTCGAATGTAGCTTAAATTTCTGATAAGGTTCATAGCGGGATTTCCTATGAATGTAGCAACAAATAAATTCTTCGGATTTCTATAGACTTCATCTGGCGTTCCGTATTGCATAATCTTTCCTTTGTTAAAAACAACTATTCGTGATGCCATAGTCATAGCTTCTGCCTGATCATGAGTTACATATACAGAAGTTATTCCAAGATCTTCTTGTAGTTTTTTTATCTCCGCCCTCATCATCATCCTCAGTTTTGCGTCAAGGTTGGAAAGAGGTTCGTCGAAAAGCAAAACTTTTGGTTGCTTAATTAAAGCTCTTGCTAATGCAACCCTTTGTTGCTGCCCGCCACTTATTTGGCCAGGTTTTCTATCAAGCAGCTTTTCTATCATTAATTTCTTGGCAACATCGTAAACCCTCTTTTTAATCTCACCCTCTTCCATTTTCTTCGCTCTTAATGGAAAAGCGATGTTTTCATATATTGTCATGTGAGGATAAAGAGCATAGTTTTGGAATACCATCCCGATCTCTCTAAACTTCGGCGGGACGTCGTTCATAAGCTGATCGTCAAACCATATCTCCCCACCGGTTGGTTTGTATATCCCAGCTAACATCAACAATGTAGTGGTTTTTCCACATCCAGAGGGACCAAGTAGAGCGACAAACTCTCCATCCTTAACCTCAAAAGATATGCCATCAACGGCTTTAACTTTTCCAAAGTATTTCTTTAAATTGACTACTCTTATACTTGGCATTAGCCCTTCACACCTCCGATAGTGAGCTTGATCATGTATTTGCTAACAAAGAAGAATAAAATTATAGTAGGAAGTGCATAAAATACTCCCACAGCAGACAATAGTCCATAATCTGCGAATCTAAAATCTCCTATTGTCGCTTTTACATATTTAGACAAAGTCCAGAACTCCTGAGAGAAAATGAAAGTGTTAATAAAGATGAATTCAGACCAGCCAGATAGGAATGCAAAAACAGCAGTTACAGCTACACCAGGTTTTACGAGCGGCAATATTATTTTCCGCCAAACTTGAAATCTCGAATAACCATCAACAAGTCCTGCCCATTCCATTTCCCACGGGATACCATCGTAAAAGCCTTTCATAACCCATGTAGCCCATGGGGTTTCAAGAGCAGCTTTAAGAAGTATTATTCCCCAAAGATTATCAAGCATATTCAGATATTTTAGAACGTAATAAATGGCTACCATAAGAGAAACCGAAGGAAACGCATGTAAGACAAGGATGAACTTCATCATTGATGTTCTTCCAGGAAAGTCGAACCGTGATAGAGCATAACCTCCCATGCTTGTCATAATCATTTCAAGCAGCATTACCATAACTGCAACAAATGCTGTGTTAAAAGTTGTTTTCCATATATTGGGATAACCCTTTATTTCGCTCCAAAGAAATCTCCAGTTCTTTATGGTAAGCTTTGTTGGTATAAAACCATTCATATCAACACTGAATGACCTGAGGATCAGCCATGCATAGCTCAAAATTATTGGAGAAGTTATTGCGAACATGATTAATATGAAGAGAAAAATTCTTATTTTATCAGCATGCCTTTGATAGAAGCTCAACCTCATGCTAATCAACCTCTACTTTCGGTTTTTGCATAAGATCTTCAAATTTAAACATCTTTAAATAAAGCAAAGCAAAAACGGTCCCCAATATAACCAATATGACAGACAAAGCTGCACCATAACCAAACCTATAATTTGAAAACGCCATGTGATAAGTATATAGTGCCCAAACTTCTGTTCTAAAAGTAGGTCCACCGTTGGTGATAATTAAAATGTATTCAAAAGATGTAAGGAGTGATAGCGTTTGGTAGGCAGTGACAAAAAGCAGCTGCCATTTGATAAGAGGCAATGTGATTTTCCTTGTTATCATCCACCAACTTGCTCCATCTATAAGAGCCGCCCTGTAATAATCGGTAGGAATAGCTTTTATTGCAGCGGTGAAGATTAACATTCCCATGGAAGCTCCTATAAATCCATTTGCGACTATTATTATAACCATAGGTGCTTGGTGAAGCCAATCTTGAGGTGGCATCCCCATTTGAGCTCTTATAAAGTTCACAAGCCCATGCTCGGTTGGATCAAATATCCACAGCCAAAGAATACCATACACAACAGACGGAGTTAACCTTGGAAGCATCCACAAAGTTCGAAAGAAACTTCCCCATCTATCAGGCATTGATGTTGTTAGAAGCGAAATAAGAAGAGCACAGCCAACATTAAACAAGGCAAGTGTGGTGAAAGTATAGATAAGAGTGTTTAATAGCACTTTTGGAATAACAAAATCTGTGGCTATATCTTTAAAGTTCCCCAGCCCTATAAAGTTCCATTTGAAAGTATAATCCATATTTGTAAAAGATAAAACAATAGTTAAAATCACTGGAATTGCGAAGAACATAACAACTAGAACCACCATTGGTGTTAGAAAAATCCAAGCTTTTCCTTTTCCCTTCATGAATATTCACCTCAGGTTATAGTCATATTTGTTCCAACATAAGGGGGCAAGATCGCCCCCCTATCTTTCACACCCATTACTTTTCAACTATAACTACCTTATCTTTCAATTGGTTCTTGAGCCTGCTTGCGACCAATTCAACAACTTTATCTGGACTCTTACCAGATTCTGCCCACTGTATTCCTTCAAAGATTATGGTGTTGAACAGATCAAAATTCGCGTCGTTTGGTATGAATCCAGAATACGGAAGAAGCTTTGTTCCTTCTTTCATAATGAAATCTTTTTTGTACTCTGGAAGGACTGTTTCCTGCCATCTTATTGGCAAGTGGCCGCTTTGGACATCATGTCTCATGTTAAGTTCAGGAGCTGTTGCCAAAGTAATCAAGAGGAATGCAAGTTCTTTATGCTTACTATGAGCTGGTATCATGTATACGACAGGATGAGATAATGTGTTTGGTCTTCCTCCAAATTTGCTCTTTGGGAACGGTGCCACTAAGAACATCTTTTCAAGCTCTTCTTCCGTTTTTCCGTAATCGTGCTTCCATTCAGCCCAATTCCAAGTTCCACCCATCCAGGCCAAAACCTTTCCAGAAGTAACATCCTTATGAACGGAACCCCATGGCGTTCCGATCATGCTCTTTGGCGTTATTTTCCACACATTTGTAATCTTGTAGAAGAAATCGTAAACTTTGTACATCTTCTCCTTGTTGAAGACGAATTTTGCATTATCTTCATCATAGAAATCTGCTCCAAAGCTTGTGAAGATCTGGAAGTAGTCTATACCCTTTTTGGGTCTATGATACAATCCCCATTGTACATATCCTTTCTTAACAGCTTCTTCGGCAACGTTTACAAAATCTTCAAGTGTGAACTCACCATTTGCAATCTTTTCTGGAAGTGCCTCTATGTCTTCTTCCGTCCAACCAAGTTTCTTAAGCACTATTTTGTTAATGTAGAAAGGACGTGCTTCAGTATCTTGAGGGATCGCGTATATCTTACCTTTGTACTTTACTGATTCCCAGAGAGAAGGAATTATGTCGTAGTAAGTCTCATCCCAATACTTTTTCACATAATCATCGAGTTGTGCTACGTATCCAGCCTTTGCCCATGCGCCAAGGTCATCGTGACCAGAGCACAAAATATCAAACTTCTGTTTTGACTGAAATCCAAACAGCACCCTTTGCTTAAACTCAGACCAATCAGTCGTATCGAAAAATCCTTCGACTTTAACTCTAATGTCCACACCTGCATCTTCAAACATCTTGTTGAGCCTTTCCGCAGCGGTCTTTAGATTATCGAACCTATAGTATGACGGATTGTCAGGACCGACTGTCCACGCTGTAATGGTGATCTCCTTTGCGAAGATCAAAAGAGATGCCACCAAAAGAACTGCCAATAACACCTTACGCATCATACCACCTCCCCAAAATAGTTTTGCTTTATATAATTATAACTCTTTTCATTTTAAGCTTTTCATTACCTCATCAAGTTTTACAGGTCTTTTTTCCTTTAGGGACTTCTTTGCAGCATAACCAAGAACAATAGCCATCTTGCCATCCTTGCCGCTTACCGCAGGAGCTTCGCTTCTCATAACATTCCTAACAAACGTTTTCAACTCTTCAAAATAGGCTTCTTTATACCTCTCCAAAAAGAAATATAAATACTTAGAAGAATGATCCCCTAAAGAATCAGTGGTTGTAATGGTATTTTCCCTTACATTGTCAACAGATATCTTACCTTTTGAGCCAAAAACCTCCAACCTTTGATCATAGCCATATACAGCCTTTCTTGAGTTGTCAATTATTCCCAATGAACCGTCTTCAAACCTCAAGGTAACAACAGCTGTATCTACGTCACCAACTTTTGCTATCGCTTCATCAATCAGGACAGACCCCGCTGCAAAAACTTCCTCCACTTCCTTTCCCATTATGTATCGTGCCATGTCAAAATCATGAATGGTCATATCAAGGAATATTCCCCCAGACACCTTTAAATACTCAATTGGTGGCGGCTCAGGATCACGACTTGTAATTTTGAGAATTTGTGGCTTTCCTATTTCTCCTTTCTCAATGACCTCTTTAACTTTCCTGAAATTTTTATCAAAACGTCTATTAAACCCTGCAAATAGGATCACGTTATTTCTTTTAGTTGCTTCTATCATCCTATTTACATCTTCTAAATTTAGCGAAAGGGGCTTTTCGCAAAAAACATGTTTCTTTGCCTCTGCACAGGCAACAACCAAATCCGCATGAGTATCAGTGCTGGAACATACAAGAACCGCATCAATCTGAGGATCTTCTATGAGTTCATAAGGGTCCTTATAAGCCTTTGTGACACCCAACTTTTCAGCCATGTTTCTCAAATGGTCTTCCCTTACATCAGAAACAGCGTAAAGTTCGACATCAGAAAGCTTTTTGATATTTTCAGCGTGAATCGTCCCTATCCTTCCAAGACCAATTACACCAAGCTTCACATTACCATCTCCCTAATAATTAACTTAACTCCTAAACATCCATTATCCTCCTGTGATATTACACTTTTCGGCTTGTTTCAAAAATTTTAATTAAGAAGCCCCTATACCCGCTGCGGCTGCAATTATTTCCATTACTTTTTCTGGTGTTACTTCCTGTTTCTGAAAATCACCTATTTTCTTGCCCTTTTCCAGTAGTACAAGCCTGTCTGCTACTTCGTAGACATGGTATATGTTATGGGTTATAAATATGACAGAAATCCCCCGTCTTTTGGTTTCTTTAATAAGCTCCAACACTTTGCGAGTTTCACCTACCGAGAGAGCTGCGGTAGGTTCATCAAGTATAAGAAGCTTCGCCCCAAAGTAAAGAGCTCTTGCTATTGCAACTGCTTGTCTTTCACCACCTGAGAGGAAAGCTACAGTCTCATTTGGGCTTCTAAGTTTTATCCCAATTGTTTTTAAATACTCAATGGAGATCTTTTTCATATTTAACACATCAAGAAAATTTATTCCCATAATCCTCTTTTTTAGTTCCCTGCCTAGGAAAAAATTTCTCCATATTGGCATAAGGTTTACAAGAGCCAAGTCTTGATAAACGGTTTCAATACCCATAGATCTAGAATCCCAAGGTGATCTGAATTTTACCTTTTTCCCCTCAAAATAAATTTCTCCCTCATCTGGTTGATGATATCCAACAAGTATCTTTATAAGAGTGCTTTTTCCAGCTCCATTATCGCCAAGAAGGCCCACAACTTCCCCTTTCTTGACATGGAAGTCAACTCCCTTCAAAGCTTGAACTTTACCGAAATTCTTCACTATTTTCTTCATCTCGACAAGAATTTCTGCGTTCATCCGGCCACCTTCTTCCTCGTTCTTGCATTTATTACAGAAGCTATAATTAGTATCACACCTATGAACGCTCTATACCAATAAGCCGGTGCTCCTGCCAGAACAAGTCCACTTCTGACCATACCTATCATAAATGCCCCTATGAATGCTCCCAATATGCTACCATACCCTCCTACAAGTGAGGTGCCACCCATGACAGATGCCGCTATTGCTTCAAGCTCCATTCCAACTCCAAGTGTTGGGTCAACTATCTTAAATCTGCCAAAAGTCGTTAAACCCGCTAACCCAGCCAAGATACCCATTAAAACAAAATTCGTAATTTTTACCTTCTCAACGGGTATTCCCAGAGCCCTTGCAGCTCCTACATTACCCCCAATAGCGAAAGTCCAATTCCCATAAGAAGTTCTTTCAAGCACAATCCAAAAAATTATTGTCAGAATAACAAACCAAAGTCCAGAATATCTGAAACCCGCTCCCAATTCACCTCCAAGAAAATGCAATGTTTTTGAAGACTTCTCAAGAATTATTGGAAATCCTCCGGTAACTGCAAGCAAAATTCCTCGCCAAAACATCATGGTTCCAAGGGTCGTTATGAAAGATGGAATACCAGTTTTTATCGTTATGAAACCATTTAAAAAACCTATTCCACCACCAACAAGGAGTGCTATTACCAAAGCAAGAACACTAGGAAAATTGTGGTTCATCATTATCGCCATCACCATAGGAACTACTGCAAAGGTTGAACCAACTGATAGGTCAATCTCACCAGATATCAACACAAAAGTCATTCCCAAGGTTATAATACCAAGCTCTGCTGCCATGGTAAAAGTAGATGTTAAGTTGCCTAAGGTGAGAAATTTATCAGAAATGATTGAGAACAAAACAAAGAATATTAAAGTTCCTATTATAGCGCCCAGTTCCTTCAATCTGAGTCTATCTTTTCCCAATTTCAGCCACCCCATCTCTTTTATTTATCATACTCACTCAAAAGGGGCCACAGAGCCCCCCAAAGCCAGTCGCAATCATCTATACCCTTCTCTAACAGATTTATCAACTTTATCAACATTATTCTTATCAACAACGAAAGGTCCTGTAAGGACTTTATCTTGTGGAATTAAACCATGATCAAGGTACATCTTCAGGAAGAGCACAGGTAGATAGCCTTGAAGATATTGCTGCTGATCTATCGTGAAAAGTAGTGTTCCATCTCTAATGGCATCTATAATCTTATTTGTTAAATCTATAGCGCCTATTTTCACTTTTCCCTTAAGTCCCATTTCTTCTACAAGTTGGATAGCTGGATGCGCACCAAGCGGCCCTAAGGTGAAAATCGCATCGGTGTCAGGATGTTTCATCAGATATGCTTTCATAAGAACAAGAGCTTTGGTTGGATCGGTAGTTATATCAATCTTTTCAACAGGTATTCCTTTGGGTTTAAGCACATCCATGATACCTTTTGCTCTCATCTCAAGCCCAACATGACCGGGCTCGTGTATGGCTATAACCGCTCTCTTGATGGGACCTTCTTGAAGCATTCTTCTTGCAGCGTAAACGCCAGCGAGGTATTCATCCATACCCACATATACCAGATATGGAATCCTTTCTTCGTAGGGTCTTGTGTCGGGAACATTAATTGCTACTACAGGTATTCCCATTTTTATGGCTTTTCGCAAGGGTTCATCAAGTGCTACTGGATTAGTTATCGTGACTATCAAACCATCCGGTTTTTTAGCTATGGCACTATTCACAAGGTCTATGAATTCTTTAAGGGAAAACTTCTCTGGACCAAGATACACAACTTTGACATCGAGATCTCTTCCTGCATCTTTGAGCCCTTTCATAACAACTCCCCAGAATGGATCGGCTGGACCGCCATGTGATACAAGGTAAAAAGTGTAGTTAGCGAAAATCATAACGGAAAACACTGCTATAAGAATAACCAAAAGTTTCTTCATAACAACCCCACCTCCCCAGTAAATTTTGTAATTTAAAGGGTTTTAACCCCATAAATAGTTATTTTTAACAGATCCCGCACTTATTATTGTTAGATCTTTATTTCATTCTCTATTCTCTTCAAAAATTCTATAGCATAGGTTGCAGCTTTTTTGGCATTTTCTGGTTTTGGAAGGCTCTCAACTGTTATGAATCCTTTGTAGTTAACATCTTTCAAAGCCTGAAATATTGCCTTAAAGTCTATATGACCAAAGCCTGGAGCCCATCTGTTACTATCCGCAACATGGAAATGCTTTAACCACTTCTGCGATTTAACGATGCTTTCTACAGGATCTTTCTCCTCTATGTTCATGTGGAATGTGTCAAGTAATAGTCCTAAGTTTTCGCACCTTACTTCCTCTATAAATTTTATAGCTTCTTCTGCAGTATTCAAAATATCTGATTCGTATCTGTTCAATGGTTCTATAACGATATTAACATTTTTGGATACCGCAAATTCACAAACCTTTTTCATAGAATCTTTAAGAAGACCTATAGCATCTTTTCTCCCTTCTGCTTTGCCGCGTATCAGTCCGATAATCACTAAGGTGTTTATTAAAGCAGCGATATTCACATGTTCCTTCAATCTTTCAAT
>JAMOOR010000047.1 GCA_027065235.1 Thermotogaceae bacterium
GGAAGACGCTTTTCAACAAAAATGGTTGGGATGAGTGGTTCACAGATGGAATGAAGGTAGAGCCTTTTGAAGGTGGAAAGCTATTTTTTAGGTGGATAATTGAGGGGGAAGAGGTGACAGACAGGGGAATAAATATTGCTGTGATTGAAAACAGGCTATGGGAGTTTGAGTGGAACGAGTATGAAGATGGATACAGATCGAGAACCACCATAAAGCTCCACGAAGCTTACGATGGAGGTACATGGGTGGAAGTAGAGGATAGAGTTGTCGTTCTTAAAGAAAAAGATCTTGAAATAGCTTTTAGCTGCGCTGTAGGTTGGGGAGAGTTTTTAACAAGACTTAAACTTTGGCTTGAAAGGGGTATTAAATTTTGATAGTTTATGAAGTTTTTATAAGGTCTTTTAAAGATGGAAATGGCGACGGAATAGGTGATTTAAAGGGCATAATAGATTCGATGGATTATTTCGAATATCTTGGCGTTGATGCTTTATGGCTTACTCCGATATTCTCCTCACCATCCTTCCATGGATATGATGTTGCAGATTACTATTCCATTAACCCTTTATATGGTGATATGACTGATTTTGAAAATCTTATAAACGTCCTTCACAAGCGAGGCATGAAACTGATCATTGACCTTCCGCTAAATCACACAAGTATTTTGAACAGATGGTTTTTGGAGAGGCCGGACTACTATATTTGGGCTGACGAGAATACAGATGTGAATGAAACAAGGCCTTGGGACAACATTCCTGTATGGCACGCTTCAGGTAGAGGGTATTACAAAGGAACTTTTGGCAGATGTTTCCCTGATCTCAATTACAATAACCCAGAAGTTGTATCACAAGCGTTCGATATAGTTAGATTTTGGAGAGGAAAAGGTGTTGATGGATTTAGATTTGACGCTGCAAAGCATATATATGATGATCACGAAAAGAACTTGAAATTTTGGAAGAAAGTCGTTGAAGGTGCTAAAACGGGACTTAATGTAGCAGAGGTTTGGGACGCGCCATATGTTATGGAAAGATATGCCGATGTCGTGGGTTATTCTTTTAACTTCACAGTGTTTGGTGCCCTTAGAAAGAGTGTAATTGAGAAGAATCCCTTGCCACTTTATGAAGCGCTGCTATTGGTTAAAGATTCGATTTCTAAATATTTCAATTTCTTGTCCAATCACGATGTTACGAGACTTGCCTCCGATATTCCCGGCGAAAAAGAGAGGCTCTTTGCGTTTGGAATACTTCTGACGCTTCCTGGAGTGCCTGTAATCTTTTATGGTGATGAACTTGGAATGCCTGGTGTTTATGATCCATACTCACCGGAGGATGTAGTGGATCCTTTCCCTTGGACGGAAGATATGTGCGCAAGCGGAGGTACAAGATGGAAATCTCCAAAATTTGCCAGGCCATATCATGGTTATTCTGTGATTTATCAGAAACAAAACGAGGGGTTTTTAACGAAAATAAAAGATTGGCTTGATTTTAGAAGGAGGGAATCTTGGATAAACACGGCAAATTTAACAGAAATTTATCAAAATGAAGGCAAACTTGTGTATACTATAAGTAAGGAAGAAAAGTCTATAAAAGTTTCTCTGGATTTCCAGTCCTTTGGCATTACCCTATCTTGAGGAGGTGGTCTTTATGGAATACAGAGTCATAGGAAGAGGAGTTCAGATTTCCGACGCAATAAAGAACTATGTAGAGAGAAGATTTGAAAAGATCGAAAGGGTGCTCAATGATGGGGATATAACATCCATGGAAATTAGGATAGAGAAGGACGCAGAAAATTATGTGTTAAAAGTCGTAATGAATCTGAGAGGAGATATATTGACGGTTGAGGAGAGAAACACAGATATGTATGCAGCTATAGACTTTGCATCCGATGCTCTCGAAAAACAGGTGAAGAAGCTTAGGGATAAGTCGAGGGCAAGGCACAAGGCAGGGGTTAAAGGATTAGCACAAGCGATGGCTGAAAAGATGGAAAAACCGGAATATGAACCTGAGACTCCAGAGGATAAAATAACATCTGTGAAAAGAGTCCCCCTCACACTCATGAATGTTGAAGAAGCTGTTCTCCAGATGGATGTTATGAACCACAATTTTATGGTATTTAAGAATGCGGAGACGGGAGAGGTTAATGTTATATATAAGAAAAAAGAAGGAGAATATGGGCTATTGGAGCTCTTTGAGTGAGGTGAGCAGTTGGATAAGTTGATAATTGGAAAGAGCGCCTCCGGTTACATGGGGGCGCTTTTTGAAGATAACAGACTTGTAGAAGTCTTTCATGAAGATTTTGAAAGCATATCGGGTAATATTTACCTGGGAAGGGTAGAGAGGGTAATAAAAACTTTAGGTGGAGCTTTCATCAACATTGGAACCGGAAAGAAGGCTTTTCTTAAGCTCAAAGACATCACCCCTCTTTATAAAAAGGAGATATTGAAAGGTGAAGATCTGAAAAGTGGAATGAAGGTCCTTGTTCAAGTGAAGAAGGATGAGACGAAGAAAAAAGGACCTCAAGTGACGGCGAAGATCAGTATACCTGGAAGGTTTTTGGTGTATTTTCCAGTGAGCTTTGCCATGGGGATTTCAAAAAAGATCAACGGCGAAGAAAGAGAGAGACTTAAAAAACTTTTGAGGAAATTAAGGGATAAAAGTAGGGGTATAGTTATAAGGACTGCTGCGTCGGGAATAGATGACGAGATAATTTCTGAGGAGTATGTAGAGCTTAAGAAAATTTGGGAAAATCTTGTCAAAACATACAAAAGATCGAGAAAAGTGAAGCTTCTTTATACAACCCCTACGGTTGTTGATCTTATTTTAAGGGATAAAGTCAACAAAAAGCTTTCAGAGATAATCACCAACGATCTTGATGTAAAGAGAAAGACGGAAGAACTTATTAAAAGATATAGATTTAAAAATATGGTTGTCAGATACGAGGAAGATGACATCTTTGAGAAGTACGATATTTACAGTAAGATGAGAGAAATAACAAGAAGAACCATCCATCTTGATAGTGGTGCTGAGATAATTATAGACAGAACAGAAGCTCTAACTGCGATAGATGTTAACACAGCATCAAGTATAAAAGGTTATGATCAGGAAAATTTGATATTGAAAACGAACATAGAAGCAGCAAAGGAAATAGCGCGACAGTTAAGACTTAGGAACATAGGCGGGATAATAATAATCGATTTCATAAAGATGAAAAGCGATGAGAATCGAGAAAGAGTAGTTAAGGCGTTGAAAGAAGAACTAAAAAAAGATAGTGCAAAAACGGAAGTTTTTGGTTTTACAAATCTTGGCCTTTTGGAAATGACAAGGAGAAGAACTTCTAAGCCCATTGAAGATTATTTTTTATCTGTATGCCCCGTCTGTCATGGTACAGGCTTCGTTATTTCTCCAAAGGTAGTTTTTTCTCGTTTGGATAGTGATGTTGATAAAATAAAGGGTGTGAAAAAGATAAAAATCACAATACATCAAAATATGTCGGGTTACATAACAAAAAATGTTGTGAAAAACTGGAAAAAGAAAGCGAAAGCTGATATAGAAATA
>JAMOOR010000048.1 GCA_027065235.1 Thermotogaceae bacterium
TCTTCATCGAGAGCTTGTTGGAGGAGATCTCTAACTAATTGTTTAGCTTGGTTCATGATTTGCATGTATTTTTCCTGAGGAGATGTACTGTTGTATAGTTCTGGGTGTTGATTCTTTTTTTTGGCTACTCATGATTTCACGACCTTTCCGATGGGATGTGTTGAGTATAACACGATATCTTCCCTTTTTGACAATCTCTCATATGTTTTTACACACTTTACGGTACTGTCCCTATTACAAGGCAGGAAGCCTCTAAACCAATCCTTCATTGTGACAAGGGCTTGAAAGCCCAACCAACTTATGATGGTTTAAGAGGCAGGAGACACACTTTGATAAGAGCTTAAAAGCTCAAGGAGGGTGATATCCTCCCTGCTTTGTGTTTTTATATATTACACTATTTCTTGGTAGAAGGAGGTATCAAATGAGGTTAAACAAAATGGCCCCGGTCGAATACCGGAGCCAGATGTATGGAACTTAGATGATGCCTTTTTTATTTGTCCCGCTTCCGGGGGTAAGTCCAAATACGGCGGGGACTTCTTTCTATATCTTTCATTACTCTTCTATCTCAACGTTGATAACCTTTTTCTTTTCCTCTTCTTTCTTTGGAAGGGTTATTGTGAGGATACCGTTTTCAAATTTCGCCTTGATCTTTTCCATGTCTACGTACTCAGGAAGCCTGAACGCTCTTTCAAAGCTTCCGTAGCTTCTCTCCACAACGTAGTAATTCTTATCTTTATCTTCCCTTTCAAGCTTCTTTTCTCCGTGTATTCTGAGAATGTTATCTTCTACCGTTATCTTTATATCATCTTTTTTCATCCCGGGAACTTCGACTTCTACAACAACGGAATCTGGAGTTTCGTAGACATCAACTGCTGGGAAGAAGCCCAAATCTTGTCTTGAACCCCTAAAGAAACCATCAAACACCCTATCAATTTCTCTCTGAAGTTCCCTTAATGGAGTGAAGAAATCATCTCTTCTTTCGATTAACATGCTCCCACCTCCCGTTTCTTTTTATTTTTTTTTGTTATTGCTGACCTCCTGAAGCTTGCTGGTCCTGATCGCTCTGCTGTTGCTGTTGTTTATATATGTATTCGCCTATCTTCATAGATTCTTTTTGCAAGTCATCAAAGAGAAGTTTAATTTTTGGTATATCGTTCTTGTTTATAGCATCTCTTAAGTCTTTTATCATGTTTTCCAGTTTATTCTTGAGTTCCTGCGGAATTTTTTCTCCATATTCTTTCAATGTTTTTTCAACATGATATGCTAGGTCATCGGCTTTGTTCTTGAGCTCAATTTCTTCTCTCAATCTCTTATCTTGTTCCTCGTATCTTTGAGCGTCTTCAATCATTTTCTGAATTTCATCGTCAGATAGCTTATGTCTTCCCGTTACAACCATGTTCTGTTCTTTTCCAGAACCGAGATCTTTTGCACTGACATGTACTATTCCATCACTATCTATATCGAATGTAACTTCTATCTGCGGTACTCCCCTTGGTGCTGGTGGTATACCCACAAGTTTAAACGAACCAAGGAAGATATTGTCCTTTGCTACAGGTCTTTCGCCCTGATAAACTCTTATTTCAACTTCTGTCTGGTAATCATCCACCGTTGTGAATATCTTACTCTTTTTAACTGGTATGGTGGTATTTCTTGGAATTATCGGTTCGAAGAGTCCTCCTTTCACTTCAATTCCAAGAGTGAGTGGCGTAACATCAACAAGAACTACATCTTTATCCTTTGCGCCTTCCGTTCCGGCAATTATAGCTGCCTGTATAGCCGCGCCGATTGCGACCGCTTCATCAGGATTAACACCTTTGTTGGGCTCTTTTCCAAATATCTCCTTTATGAAGTTCTGGACCATTGGGACTCTCGTCATTCCACCAACTAAGATTATCTCATCTATATCCTGTGGAGTAAGTTTCGCGTCACTGAGAGCTCTTTCAATTGGTCCTCTTGTCATCTCTACAAGATCCTTCGTCAAAGATTCAAAAAGCGCTCTCGTTATTCTCATTTCAAGATGGAGTGGCCCACTCTCTGTTACAGCGATGAATGGCAAGCTAACTTCAGTTTCAAGCTTTGTTGAAAGCTCTATTTTTGCTTTTTCTGCAGCATCTCTCAATCTCTGAAGAGCTTGTCTATCCTCTCTCAGATCAATTCCATGCTGCTTTTTGAACTCCTCCGCCATATAATCAATCAATCTCTGATCAAAATCGTCACCACCAAGATGGTTGTTACCAGCGGTTGAAACAACTTGAATGACTCCATCACCTATTTCAAGAATAGATACATCAAATGTTCCACCACCGAGGTCATATACGAGAACCCTGTGTTCGCCTTTCTTATCAAGTCCATAAGCAAGAGCTGCAGCTGTTGGTTCGTTGATTACCCTTAAAACTTCAAAGCCTGCTATTATTCCAGCTTCTTTTGTTGCTTGCCTTTGTGCATCGTTGAAGTATGCAGGACATGTTATGACTGCCTTCTTTATCTCTCCGCCAAGATAGCTTTCTGCGTCTTTCTTGAGCTTTTTCAAGATAAAAGCACTTATCTCTTGCGGAGTGTATTCCTTATCATCAATCTTTACTTTGTAATCCGTTCCCATCTTTCTTTTGATGGATTTAATGGTCCTTTCTGGATTGAGTATGATCTGCCTCTTTGCAGGTTCACCAACCAATATTTCACCGTTCTTTCCAAAAGATACAACAGACGGTGTGATTCTGCTTCCTTCGGCATTGGGAATAACTTCAACGCTTCCATCCTCTTTCATCCATGCTATAACGGAATTTGTCGTTCCAAGATCTATTCCAACTACATATTCCTTTGCCATATCCTTTCACCTCCTCCTTCCGTTTCCTTTCGACGGTAATTATATATCTCTGGTTCAAAGAGTTCAACTTCTGATGGATTTTTTACACATTCCATAAGAATTGATTAACACTTATAATTCATTATTGTAATGAATTTTTAAATAAATTTTATAGCACTCGTTACTATAGAATGCTAAATTATCAAAGAGAACCAAACTCCAGCTTTCTTATAGACCCAAGCTCAAAAATATTAGTCAAACGTTAAGAGACCCAGACCTTGTAACTCTTAAAATGTAACTCTTAAAAATTCTAAAATCTATTGTGATAAAATCTTCTTTGAAGGAGGTACCTCGATATGAAATTTTTGGCAAAGAAAAGGAAAAGAGGTGTTAACTTTGAAAAAGCTCCCAATAGGAATACAAAGCTTTATAAAAATGAGAGAAGACAATTTTTACTATGTCGATAAAACAAAATATGTAAAAATGCTTGTTGATCAAGGAGCAGGGTATTACTTTCTCTCCCGCCCTCGCCGTTTTGGCAAAAGCCTATTTCTTGACACGATAAAGCAAGCATTCCTCGCAAGAAAAGATCTCTTCGAGGGCCTCTACCTTGAAAACAACTGGGATTGGTCAGAGCCTTACCCTGTAATTCACATATCCTTTGGAAGCGGTGTCTACAGAGATGTAAAGGAGTTAGAATACACACAAAACATAATTCTTGACGATCATGCAAAACAGTATGGAATCA
>JAMOOR010000049.1 GCA_027065235.1 Thermotogaceae bacterium
CTGGAAAAGGCTTAAATGGTGTGTACTTTATATACACTGTGATTGGAACAATTCTGTGGCTTTGCCTTGGGGCTGCAGTGTTTAAATTCTTCGAAAGAAAGGTCAGAACATCTGGAAATTTGAGCCTTTATTAAAACTTAATGTATGGTTCACTCCCATTCTATGATCGCTGGAGGGTTGTTTGCATATCATAAATAACTTAGCGGAACGTAACTTTGTTCATGAAAAAGTCAATTTCTTGACAAACTATTAGTTTTGTATGAAACTGTGATTTTTGGAGGATTGTCGGAAAAAGACTTTTGAAGAATTTTATTGTCGGAGGGGGGAACGGATGTTAGCAAGGGCAGCTATTTTAATTTTAGATATTGCTTTTTTATATATATTCAAAGTAAAGAATTGGTGGTTACTTGCGGCATTTTTAACTGTTGGAACAGCGTTTTTCTTTTTTAGAGAAGCGCAAAGGAAAGCCTCTTCTTTTAATTTTCTCACCCTCATTTTTATTATGGCGGTGGTGGTTCTTGGAAGTTTAAAAGGTATGGGTACTCCTGGTCTTTGGCAACTTTCCCTAGCAGTTCTTTTCACACCACTCCTCGTTTTTGAACGAAAAAAGGCTGTCTTTTCCATACCATTTTGGCTATTCACAGGATGGGCGATAGGTGAGATTTTTGCGAGAAAATATGGAAATTGGGGGTACATGCTATCATTGACTGCAGTATTTCTTTACATAAAAGACATTCTGGAAAAGAGGAAAGAGGAAAAAGAAAATGGATAGATATAGAAAGCTGAGTAAATACTTCAAAGAAAGATATGGAACACGGGTTCAAAGAATACCTATATTTGCAGGATTTACATGTCCAAATAGGGACGGAACCAAAGGAAAAGGTGGTTGCATATTTTGCGATGCAACGGGAAGTGGCTTTGCTGCGTTTAGGAATCTGCCCATAAGAGAACAAGTTTTAAAATGGAAGGAGATCTATAAGAGAAAGTATAAAAACGTTAAGTTCTTTGCGTATTTTCAAGCGTTTACAAATACCTATGCACCTGTTGATGTTCTCCGGGAGAAATACTCTGATGCTTTGGTGGACGAAGAGATTATCGGCCTTGACATATCAACAAGACCTGATGTTCTTCCAGAGGAAGTTCTTGACCTTTTGGATGAGTTCAGAAAAAAAGTAGAAGTTCATTTAGAGCTCGGACTACAGACTGTAAACTATAAGACCTTGAAAATTCTAAACCGTGGTCATACGTTGGCAGAATTTATAGACGCGGTGGTTAGAGCCAAAAGGAGAAACTACGTGATCACCACACATATTATCGTTAATCTACCTTGGGATGATATGGAAGATGTGATCGAAACCGCTAGGATAATTTCAGCTCTTGGCATTGACGGTGTAAAAATCCATTCCCTATATGTTGTGAAGAATACAGTTTTGGCTAAAATGTACGAAGAAGGGAGAATAAAAATAGGAACGCTGGAAGATTACATAAACAGAGTAATAATGTTCCTTGAGCACCTATCACCCGACATAATTATTCACCGGCTTGTAGCTGATCCTCCCCATGAAGGTACGATATTTGGGAATTGGGGCCTGTCAAAGACTCAAATTGTGAATATGATAGAAAAAGAGATGGAAAAAAGAGACACATGGCAGGGAAAGAAGTGGAAGAAATTGAGCATAAGTGTTTAGAGGTGTAAAATAATATCTGCTATGAAAGAGATTCTAAAGTTTTTGCTTATATTTTGCCTGTTTTTTGTAATATCAGCAAATTTGTATTCCATTTCTTTGGTTACAACATTCCAAGGCGCTCCGCCAAAATACATAAACAGCGAAAAAGTATATGGAATCGCCTTCGACATCCTTGCTACTTTGAAGAAAAAGCTAAAAGGCCATGGTATAGATATCACTTGGGATGGTAACTTTAAAAACATGGGAGAAATCCAAAAGCTCCTCCAAAGCTGTAAGGTAGACTTCTTCGTAGGTATGGCAAAGACTCCCGAAAGGCAGAAAAAATTTGTCTTTTCCAAGATGCCTATCTATTCGATAAATTCTCTTCTATTGTTGAAAAAGGGTATAAAAGACGTCTCAAAAATAAGGATTGGGGTGATAAGCTCCACTAAAACCTCAAAGGAACTTCCTCAATCAATGAAGGATAATGCTGAGTTTGTAAAAATCAGTAGCATAGATAAGGCAATGGCCATGCTTTTGAATGGGAAACTGGACGGTATTTTCTATAATTCAATGTCACTTGGATACTACTATTCAAAGCATAGGAATTTATTATATCCAGTCTTGATGTTTTCAAAGAAGTATTACCAGTATGTTGTTTTTTCAAGATGTGTCAATCCAGAAGTTGTAGAAGAAGTGAATAAAGCTATAGAAGAGATGATAAAGAGCGGAGAAATAGAGAAAATAATCAAAAAATATGACCTTGAATATTTCGTTAAACCTCCAAACGAAATTTCCATGGCAGCTGTTTCCTTTGCTCCTTATTCCTATAGAGACAAAGACGGCGTTAAAGGTATAGAAATCGATATACTAAAAAAGGTCTTCAAAGACATTGGATACAAAGTCAATTTCTACATGATGAATTACAAAAGGGCTGTGGAATATGTTAAAAGAGGAATAATGGATGGAATAGTGCCTGTTAAAGGTATGAATACAGAATCATTTTACATAAGTGACGAACCTATAGAAACCAGGATTTATGGATACGCTGTGTTAAAAAATAGTCCATTCAAGGAGAACCACCAGTGCGGATATGTTGGAGAAATTTTAAAGGAAGTACCGATATATGATAAAGGTTGCCAGTGGATCTCCGTTCCAGACTTCAAGAAAGGTATGTTGATGCTGACTCATGGAAGGATAGATAAACTCCTTATTGATAAATTGTCTTTTGTTTACTACTCCAAACTTTTGAACACTTCTGAAATTGAATTCATTCCAAAAACAATAAGGTTGAACACCTACGTTGGTTTTTCCAAGTCAGATGACTATTACGAATACCTCAAAGACATGTTCTCCGAGGAACTTAAGGAGTACAAAACATCAGGGGAATACATAGAAGTTTTAAGCAAATACGGAATATCTTATGAAGATCTATGGCCTAAGTGAGCGTGTTTGTAAATTCTTCAAAAAGCTGCCGAACCTCTTTTAGGGTTTGAACTTTCATGAACTTTTCCCTGAACCTTCTTGCAAATGGAAGAGACTTTGTATAACCTGCAATGAATTTTCTCATCTCGACTATACCTTTTGGCTCGCCAAAGAATTCAACATTTTCCTCAATATGTTTTAAAAATAACTTCAACCGCTCTTTTGGAAAAGGCTCTTTGTATTTTCCAAAATTGATATAGTCCCTTATCTGATTGAATATCCAAGGATTTCCTATGGCACCTCTCGCTACAACAACACCATCGGCGCCAGATACTTCAAGCGCAGTTTTTGCATCTTCTGGCGTGAATATATCCCCACTTATATAAAGAGGAACGGGTTTTTCTTTAATCTTTCCAAGAGATTTCCAA
>JAMOOR010000050.1 GCA_027065235.1 Thermotogaceae bacterium
AGTTGTATTATTATGAATTAAATAAACAAGCAATCATAAATCGTAGTTTAATAATTATATTCATATCGAAAATTTATATTCATTAACATCACTTCAACGTTCTATAAACCATTAACTTTTTAGGTTATTAATCAAAATAAACTTAAATTCTTTATGTTCCCTACTCTGACACTCCTTTTACAATGACTTGACTGTTAGCAGAAAGTTCAACTTTTCTATAACGTTCCCCTTTGAGATCTACATTGCTTGTTGCAGAATAAATAGATGATAAAATTCGAAAAAGAGAAAGGGAAAATGTAACTAATGAAAAGAAAAAGGAATGCATATCACAGTTCAAAACGGAAGTAGTATTCGAAGCGATGAAAGCGGGAAAAACTATTTCTCAGATAACTAAAGATCCCTCAATAGCACCCATCACGCTACTTACCCAAAAATTGTGTGAACATCAAACATTCTCCTCGCCTGTATTTAGCGATAGTTGGGATAGAGAATAAATGGGCTGGGAAGCGGAAGATACAAACTGGGCTAAAAAGCTCCATACAACCTGATAAAAAAGGTGGCTTTGCAGCTGTCCTTTTGTTCTATCAAAAAACCCATACTACACCTATACACAATTTTTTATTCGCACAATTTGAAAGTTCCTTTACAGATAACGCAGTGCCGTATAAATCCGCTATTAAATCTTCCATGTCCGCATGGCCCGTTTTAGAAAAAAGATCATATACTTCCTTCCCTATACCTACTCCTAAGGTAACTATCAGATTCTCCGGATACCCTACATAAGGATATAGAAAAAGGCTAATAGAAAAGCTAACCGCTATGTGTTTCAATTTATCTGAGGGCAACTCATAAGAAAAGCTACTTATAGGTACTACAAAGATTAAAAAAGAGATTAACAGTAACTTGAGTTTCATTACTGGTGATACCCCCTTAAGCACTACCCAATCGAGAATTATAACACCTTGAAGAAACACATCAGCGACTAAATGAAAGAAAGCTTTTTCGCATCTCTGAGCCAACAATAAAAGTATGTTTTCATCATCAAGAGATTTTGTTGTAAAATCCAAAAGGTTTGTTATTTAGAAAGAGATATTAGAAGGTGATATTGTGTTTGCGGTTGTATCGGCAGTTGCTATATTTTTTATCGTTTACATTTTTATCGTTACAGAGAAAATTCACAGAACGATCGCTGCGATGATAGGCGCTACAGCTCTTATGTTCTTGCAAGTGTTTGAGAATCCTCACGAGGTATATATAAAGTACGTAGATTTCAACACGATATTCCTCCTCATAGGTATGATGCTTTTCGTCGAAGCAATGAAAACTACCGGATTCTTCCAATATGTAGGAATTCAAGGTCTTCGTATATCAAAGGGCAGCTTGAAAAGGCTTTTTATAACCTTTACTTTTCTTGTAGCCGTTATATCTGCATTTATCGACAATGTTACAACAGTTCTTATATTCGTTCCTATGACGCTTGCTGTCGCTGATGCTGCAGGTTTCGACCCTGTTCCTTTTGTGCTTGGTGAAATCTTTGCTTCGAACATTGGTGGAACGGCAACGCTTATAGGAGACCCGCCAAACATATTGATAGGCACTGCAGCCCATCTTACTTTTATCGATTTTCTAAAAAACTTGGCTCCAATTTCCATTTTAATATTTATTGTCGTTGACCTTTTCCTATTGCTTGTGTATAGAAAAGAGTTTAGTAAAAAAGTAGAACATGCTTTTAGAGATGATGCTTACAGAAAATTCAATAAAAAAAAGATCATTCTTGGTGGGACATTGCTTGCCATAACCATAACCTTGTTTCTTTTCCAACACAAGCTCGATATACCAAGTTCTTCCATAGCACTTATGATGGGATTTCTTTCTACTTTGATAATAGAAAGAGAAAAAGTAGAAGATTTTCTAAAAGGTGTAGACTGGGGAACTATATTCTTCTTTATTGCTCTTTTCATAATAACAGGTGCTCTTGAAGAAACGGGAGTCCTTGAAAAGATAGCACTGTTTATGGTTGATATTTCTTCAGGTAGTACTCAGAAACTTAAGGCAATTCTAATTTCTCTTTCCGCAGTTATCTCTGCTTTTGTTGACAACATCCCATACACTGCAACCATGATTCCCGTTATAGAGTCTCTTCAAAAAATAGATCCTCATACTTATGCTAACCTTCAACCGTTTTGGTGGTCTTTGGCACTTGGAGCGTGTCTCGGAGGAAATGGAACGGCCATAGGCGCTTCGGCAAATGTTATATCCCTGCAAATACTTGCGCAATATGGAAAGAAGGTAACATTCTACAGATTTCTCAAAACTGGCATGACCGTAGTTGCTATTTCGGTAATTATGTCGATGATTTATGTTTTGTTAAGGTATTAAGGATATTAAATGACTCTCTTTTTCCACTTAATCACCTTAAGCATCGTGTATCCCAGAAGAAGGGCTAAGGCATTACTTATTGCCATAGCGTAAAAGACACCTTTAAAACCATAGAGGTGAGCAAATAAGGTAACTAAGGGAACCCTTATACCCCAAAGTCTTACCACATTGATTATAGCAACGTACATTGTCTTTCCAGCACCATTGAACGCACCCATAACAATCGACACCATTGCAAATAATGGAACAGAAAATGCAACTAAATGAAAAAATATCCTTCCAAGCTCTATAACTTCCGGATCGTTGATGAAAAACCAGGTAACCTTATCAGCAAAGAAAAACAAAAGTACCGCTAAAGTACCAACGATAACAAATGTTTCTATGAATCCCCATCTAACAGATTCGTCAACCTTTTTCTCATCACCAGCACCCAGAAACTGTCCAACCATCGTTGTGACGCCATTTGATATAGCAAAACCTATCGTTGTGAGCATTGAGGTTATTCTCTGCCCCACGCCATATGCACTAACAACTGCAGGCCCGAACCTTGAAATAATTCCCATGATAACTGCAAATCCGCTGGAGGTTATCGCCTGTCCAACGGCTCCGGGTATTCCTATTCTTAGTATCTTCTTTACAAAAAACATATCAGGTTTTGCATCGGAAGCATAAAGTTTAAATCCTATACCACCCTTAAAAAGCACATACATGGAGTAAACAACTGCTAAAAATCTTGCCACGACTGTCGCAAGAGCTGCGCCGTTAACTTCCATCCTCGGAAAGCCTATTCCAAAGATCATGAAAGGATCGAGAACGATGTTAATAAATATAGAAATCATAGAAACGTGCATGGCAAATACCGTATCTCCCCAGCCTCGGGCAACCGCTTGAGTAATTATCATCAAAAATGTAAACGGAAGCCCTAAAAAGATTATCTCAAGGTAGCTTTTTGCATAGGGAGCTATGGGATCATCTATTCCAAGAAGGTGTAGCATACCACCTGCTGTGAAAAAGCCAAATATTCCAAGCATCAGAGAAAGAACGAATCCAACCACTACAGTTTGCATAGCGCTTTTTTCTGCTGTTCTTTTTTGACCTGCTCCAACATATTGAGCCACAAGAGCTT
>JAMOOR010000051.1 GCA_027065235.1 Thermotogaceae bacterium
AGAAATCAACACGGATTGTCCAAAAAACATCTTGTAGAAGGACTTTACAATTCGCTAAAGAGACTGCAGCTTGACTATGTTGATATCGTGTATTGCCACAGACCTGATCCAGAGACCCCCCTTGAAGAGGTTGTATCAGCTATGGATTACATACTGCGGCGGGGAATGGCTCTGTATTGGGGAACTTCTGAATGGCCAGCTGATAAGATAAGAAAAGCAGCGGAACTCTCAAGACAGATAGGTATACTCCCACCGATAGTAGAACAACCTCAATACAACATGTTTGTAAGGGAAAGAGTGGAAAAAGAGTATTTGCCAGCATACGAAGATCCTGGAATCGGGCTTACAACCTTTAGCCCATTGGCTTCTGGACTTCTGACTGGAAAATACATAAATGGTATTCCCAAAGGCTCAAGGCTTGATCAATTCCCCCAGGTTAAAAAGTTTATAGAAGAGAAAGGGCTTCTATCTGAGCAGACATTTGAAAAGATCAAAAAACTAAACGAAGTTGCTAAAAAGCTTGATGCATCCCTTGCTCAGCTTGCTATAGCATGGGTTTTGAAAAACGAATTTGTAACCTCGGTGATACTTGGTGTTTCAAGAAAAGAGCAGCTTGTAGAAAATCTAAAGTCTATTGAAGTAAAAGATAGACTGACAAGTGATATAATGGAAGAGATAGAAAGTATACTTAATGGATGAAGGTGCGTTATGAGAACTTTTAATCCCGCTGAAGAGGCGAATAGGATCAGGAATTTCTTGAAGAGATTCATAGAGGATCATGGCTTTAAAGGAGCCACAATAGGAGTTAGCGGCGGGATAGATTCCGCCGTTGTTCTTTTCCTTTTAAAAGATGTGATCGATAAAAGTAGGATAAAAGCCTTGATCCTGCCAGAAAGAGATTCTTCTCCGCAATCCGTAGAAGATGCAAATCTCGTCTGTCAGAAAGCGGGAATAGATTGTGAGCTTCGACCAATAACTTCTATATTGAGGAAGCTTGGCATATATAATCTCCAACCACCTGCTTTTTTCGCCCCATACAGTGTCAAAGCAAAGTATGCGCTGAACAAATGGAAAGAACTGGCTGGCGATGAAGCTTACATAAAAGACATCACCCTCGATGGAGATGAAGAGTTCTTAAAAGGTCTGGCTTATTACAGAGCAAAGCATAGGGTTAGAATGTGTGTTCTATACATGGAAGCTGAAATGAGAGGATACACGGTTGTTGGAACTACCAACAAAACGGAATGGCTCACAGGCTTTTATGTTAAATGGGGAGATGATGCAACGGACGTAGAGCCCCTTTTACATCTTTACAAAACGGAAGTTTTTAAGTTGGCAGAGCACCTGGGAGTTCCAAAAAGGATTATTGAAAAGCCCCCTACACCCGATCTAATCCCTGGCGTCACCGACGAGTTTGCCTTGGGAATGAAGTATCAGGAAATAGATGAGATATTGATGGCAATGGAAAGTGGAGAGGATCTTAAAAAATTCGATAAAGACAAAGTCGATCATGTGAAAAGGCTTGTAGAACTTGCAAAGAAGAGAAATTTGAGAATGGTCTCGCTTGAAGATCAGTAATTTGGCTTATTTTAAGCGGATAACGGAAACCCCAAATACGGTACTATCTCTTCTCCTTTTGATACTCGATATAGGAATAGACAATCACATAAATTGCAACAGCAACAACAGGAATGATAATGAAAAAAATCGCATATTTTTGAAAGAAAGCTCCAACAATAGATATTATTCCAGCTATTTTAAACAATTTTCCACCAGCTCTATGAGTCTTTTCCCATACTGCATCACTACTAAGAGTCCATGGAGTTCTTATACCTATGAACCAGTTCCTTTTTGAATTTTCACACAGTATACCAATATAGAAAAGCAAAATTCCCATGCCAATTGCTATGAGCACGGCAGGATTCACCTTAATTCCAATGTTCCAAAGAATTACTTGAAGGTGGATAACTACCATGTAAATGGAGAATAAAACAACAAAACCATCGTAATACTTTCTGAACCTTTCGATATTTTCCTTCAGTGGATCTATTCTTGGAATGATAGCGAAAAGTAAATCAAGCCCAGCAAGGGTTATGGGTAAAAAGAATAAACCAAAAAATTTCGAAGTGTAACCATCAACTTCTCCTTTTGAATTCCAATGCGATGCCACTTTCTCAGGCAGCTTTGGATAGAAATACACGCTAATTACAAAAGCGATCAAGACTATTATGAAAAGAAAAACCTCACTTTTTCGTAGTCTTTTCATTCGAGTATTTTGATTTTCATTCATAACCAGGCACCTCCAGAACCCAAATGCTTTAAGCTTTTTCTTTGAACACTAATTTTAAGCCAGTTTATCTTCTGTTTAAAGGTGGAAAACATCTTCTTGCCGTGTGTCTTAACAATTATAGTAATTAAAAATCATCAAAAGAGGGGAGCACTGTTTGCTCCCCTTAAAGTTAAAATTACTGCCGTTTAGAATTTGTATTTTCTAAGCATTGATTCGAGAACCTCTGCGAGCTCTTTGAGCTTTTCTCCTCTGCCTTTCAAATCTTCCAAGGAACTTGAAAGGCTATCAATTTCGACTTTTGCATCCTGGATCTTTTCGCTTACAAGAAGAACCCCTTTTGATGCACTGTCCATAGCCGATGCCATCTCTTCTGAAACCGCTCCCTGTTCTTCTGAAGTTGCAGCCAAGTTGTCTATCATGTTTCTTACCTCTTTTATCTTATCGGCTATTTCATTGAATTTTTCCAATGTATCTTCTGTTTTTTCCTTCGTTGTTTCAACGCTGCTTACGGTTTCTGTTGTGATGCTCTTAGCGTCCTGTGCAGCGTTTTTGATTTCGTTTAGGATTTTTGCTATTTCTTCCGTCGCTTTTCTTGATTCTTCCGCCAATTTTCTTATCTCGTCAGCAACAACGGCAAAGCCTTTTCCAGCTTCTCCAGCTCTTGCGGCTTCTATAGCAGCGTTGAGGGCCAGTAAATTGGTCTGCTCAGCGATTGAATTAATGGTTTCAACTATACTAACGATATTAGAAGCCTTCTGAGCAACACCTTCAACAACTTCTTCTGTTTTCTGTGACTTTTGTGCTACCTCTTCGATGGCTTTGAAAACTTCTTCTATAGAAGACTTTCCAGCTTCTGCAGCATCTTCCATGCTTCCGGATAAATCGGCAAGATCTTGAGCCATGTTCGATAGATTTTGCGCACCAGCTGCGACTTCTTCAACCCCTGAGGTGAGCTCTTCAACGGATGCCGATGTGTCCGTTGCGGATTTTGCAACATCTTCCATAGTGTTTTTCACATCTTCTGCAAGTTTGGTTTGATTCTCTATTTCACTTTGAAGCTCTTGGGAGAAGGCATTGAGTTCTGCGCTGGTACCGTCAATTTTTTGCAAGTGTTCTTTCAAGTTCTCAATGGTTTCCCTTACTGCTAAGGATATCCTACCAAACTCGTTTTTTGAGTTCACCGTGAGTTCTGCAGTTAGATCACC
>JAMOOR010000052.1 GCA_027065235.1 Thermotogaceae bacterium
AATTCTTAGATATTTTAATAGCTGTTTTGTTTTCATAAGTTTTCACCCCATAAGGTTTATTTTTTCAAGTTTAACACCGGTCATCTTAAAGAAAAATTCACTTAATGGATCCGGGTAGTCTTCAAGGTAAACCACACGAATTATACCAGCATTTATTATGAGTCTTGCACATATTGAACAAGGCTTGTGAGTAACGTACATAGTAGCTCCGTCTGTAGCTATTCCAAATTTTGCAGCTTGCATAAGTGCATTTTGCTCCGCATGAAGACCATAGCAAATCTCTTGATTCTCCCCTGACTGAATGCCAAGCTCATCCCTTATGCAACCCATCTGATCACAATGAGGAAATTTTGAAGGAGGTTGATTGTATCCAGTTGCCAGTATTCTATGCTCCTTTACAATTACTGCACCTACTTTTCTGTGAACGCAAGTTGACCTTTCCCTTACAAGGAGGGCTATCTTCATAAAATAATTATCCCATGGCTCTCTTTCATCCTTTACATCTTTTATCTCAACATCTTTGAGGTACTCCTTCAACTTATCTTTTATATCCACCGTTACACCGCCCGAACATATTCAATTAAAAGCCTTACCGTGTTTTCCACATCATCTTTTCCAACTACCTCATTTGGAGTGTGTATATACCTTGTTGGAATGGAAACTGTAGCACTTGGAATTCCTTCCCTCGTTCTCATCAAAGCAGCTGCATCTGTGCCTCCAAAGGTTAAAACCTCAAGTTGGTATGGTATGCCTTTATCCTCTGCTACTTTTATAAGCTTATCTACAATTCTTTTGTCGCTTATTGAATATCTATCCTTTATCTTTATAGCCGGGCCTTTCCCGATAACCATAGGATGACGCTTGAAAGATTTGGGAGAATCTGCAGAATCTGTAACATCAATCGCTATAGCTTCTTGAACATCCAAAGGATAAGCAAGAACTGACGATCCAACAAGTCCTACTTCCTCCTGAATTGAAAATGCTATATAGAACTTCCTTTTTGGTTCTTTAAGCCTTCTGACCATTTCGACTAAAACAGCGCAGCTTACCCTATCGTCCATGGCTTTTGAAACGAGAAAATCTCCATTTTGATAGAAGTAGCTATCATAAACACCAAAGGTGCTTATATCTACTCTCTTGCCAAAAGTGTCAAGATACAAAGCATCAAATGAAAGGTTTGTCATATTCTTCTTCGCATCCTGCACCGTCTCTGTTTCCATTCCCACAACTCCCACAGTTCCATCTTCAAGAACGTATCTTCTGTTAAGAGCCGTGTACGGGGATACACCCCCCACAGGTTCGATTCTGTAAAATCCTCCTCTGATTTCGTTAGTTACAACTATCCCTATTTCGTCCATGTGAGCAACGAAAACCACAGGTTTTCCTACATTGCCTTTCCAAGCTATCAAGTTTCCAACTTTATCAACTTCATAGCCATCTACGTGATCTTTTATCATTTCAATGAGTATTTCCCTTACTTTACTCTCTCTCCCACTTGGCCCAAAGCTTTCCGTTAAAATTTTTATTGTCTCTATCATTGTCCTTCACCTCCAGTTATATGATGAAACAAGCATCACCGAAAGAGAAGAATCTATATTTTTCTTCCACTGCTATTTTATACGCTTTTTTAATCAAATCCAAACCTGCAAAAGCCGAAACAAGCATTAGAAGTGTTGACTTTGGAAGGTGAAAGTTCGTAATTAGCGCATCGACCACCTTGAATTCAAACGGAGGATAAATGAAAAGATTTGTCCTTCCGGAATATCCTTCACTTTTAGGAAGTCGCGCTATAGTTTCAAGGGTTCTAACAACGGTGGTTCCTACGGCTATGACCCTTTTTCCTCTCTTCTTTGTATCTTCTATCAACTTGACAGTCTCTTTTGAAACCCTATAGAATTCCTCTTCCATCTTATGCTCTTCTATACTTTCAACCTTTACAGGTCTAAATGTACCAAGCCCTACGTGGAGCACAACTTCGGCAAAATTTACTCCCTTCTCTTTTAACTTTTTAATCAGATCTTGGGTAAAATGGAGTCCAGCTGTTGGAGCGGCAACAGCCCCTTCTTCTTTTGCAAAAACAGTCTGATACCTTGAGGGGTCAACATCCGGATTCTCTATATAGGGTGGGAGTGGCACCTCACCGCGCGAGAATATCTCACCATCATCCTTTGTGTTGAATTCGACCATTCTTGTCCCATCGGGGTATCTCCCCACTATCTTAGCTTTAAGCCCTTCTTTAAATACAACTTCAGCTCCAGGTTTTAACTTTGATCCAGGCTTTACCAAACATTTCCAAACGCCATCTGCTACTTTTTCTAGCAGAAAAACCTCAACTTTCGCTCCTGTTGTTTTTCTTCCAAGAAGTCTAGCAGGAATAACTTTAGTTGTGTTTAAAACCAAAAGATCTCCTTCGTTTATGTACTCTATAATATCTCTAAATATTCTATGTTCGATTTCCCCAGTTTTTCTGTTTATGATCATAAGGCGGGAACTGTCCCGCGGCTCAGCAGGTTTTTGGGCAATCAACTCTTTTGGAAGGTGATAATCAAACTCTTCTAATCTCATATCTCAATCCCCAACACTTTTCTTGCTACAACTCCAACTATAAAAGATACCACCATAACAGAAAAACTCAAGATGAGCATCTCCAAGAATAATCTTTTATAACTCTCGTCCTTTATCACTGCAACATAATAAGTAAAAACGGCTATTATAACAACAACTGTTGAGGCTGCAACTCCCAAAGAAAAGTAAGGATTTGGAATTAAAAAGAATGGAAGTATCAGAAGGATTACAACAAGTATATAAGCAATCCCAGTATAAATAGCAGCCTTTAATGGATTTTTCGTGTGCTCAACTTCTGACTTTTCTGATAAGTACTCAGAAACGGCCATCGATAAAGCTGCAGAAACACCCGTTATTAGCCCTGCAAGCCCCACAAGCTTTGACTCACGAAGCGCAAAAGTAAAACCTGCCAAAGCTCCTGTAAGTTCAACAATGGCATCGTTTAATCCTAAAACCATAGAACTTATATAACCGACCCTTTCTTCTTCTATGAGTTCAATCAACTTAAGTTCATGCTTTTCTTCGTCATCAATTACACCCTTTACAACGGGGTACTTATTTACGATTCTTTCATACTCAGATTGAGCAAGTTTTTCTCCTCTTTCCATAACTTTAAGGGAAAATACAAGACCAAAAAGCTTCGAGAGCAGAGTATACCAGAAGATTTTCCATCTATCAGGCTTGACCTCTTCTTTTGTTAGATTTTTAAATATCTCATAATGCCTTTTCTCATCATTAGCTATGCTTTTTAAAATTTCCCTATTTTTCCCCTGAACTTTCTCGGCAAGCTTTGTATATATATGATGTTCTGTTATCTCAGCTTTTTGGAATTTCATGAGAAGTTGTTTATCGTCCATAAAATATAACCCTCCCGATTAGTGAAACCTTTTATAACGTTATTTCAAAAATTCTTTGAA
>JAMOOR010000053.1 GCA_027065235.1 Thermotogaceae bacterium
TCATATCCTCATATTCGATGATGAGCAGTATCTTTGAGCAGATTCTTTTCTCCCCATCTCTTGTGTAGACCTTCACTCTATTTTTTGCCCAATTAAGGAAAAAATATAGGGATAGGAAGGAGAGGACTATCAGGGCCAACAGAAATTGAGTTGTAAAGCTCTCGAATCTATCGAAGGTGGCTATCAATAGTAAGACCCAGAGAGGGATGTAGGAACTTAGAAAGAGCCACACTTTAGTTAAGGGTTTGAGCTCTATTTTCATTGCTTCCCTCCGAATTCCTAACTAACCACTTTCAGAAAAGCTTTTCGCTAATAAAAGGAGAAGAAATCCAGCTCATCTCTTTGACTTTAGAATCACAAGGCTCTCAGTCTCGATTCCATTTGGTGAGGCATTCTTGCGGTTCTTGAAGAGTTTTCTTGCTTTGATAATATCAACATATGTTTTTACATGCTCAAAACCATGTTCTTCGAGGTGTTCTGTGAATATTATGTCATAGTGGGGCATTATGCCTGAGAAGGTCGCATTTCCCACAAATATTCCCATGTAATCTGTGACATTCTTGCCAAGGGTCTCAAAGACTTTCAGGACTGATTTGAAGTATATCTCATAGACCTTCACGAGCTTTGGCTTTTTCTCTTCAATTAGTTTGCGATACTCTTCATATGTCTTTGAGTGTATCTCGAACTTTTCGAGGATTCCATTGTTTCTGTAGGGTATTTCGAGTTTAGTGAGCTCTCTAATCTCATTGTCATCTTTTCCAAGCCATGCAAGTTCTAATTTGAAAGAGCGGATGTATTCATGTGCCATGCCATACGGGGGCGATGTTAAGAGGTGGTTTACATCCCTATCAAGCTCATAGTTCACAATATCAATACTACCTTTTGCGATACATTCTCCTCCTTTGTATCTTGTTTTGAATTCTACACTTGATTTATACACAGCCCTGAATGATTTCTCAAAGAAGTCGAGGATTGTTCTTTCATAGTTGCCCTTCTTTAGCAACTCCTCGATTTGCTTCCTCTTCTTTTTAGAGCGGAAAATCTTTGGAACTTGGTCATCTGCAAGTGAGAACTTCCTTGATGTCTTGAATAATGCAATCCGCACAAGAGGGTGTGGATTTTCATAGAATATGCCCCACAGCTTCTCCAGTATCTCTAAAAATTCCGGAGGATACCACTCCTCGATTTTGCTCCACTTTGGTTTGTAAATCGGGGCATTGTCCAGATTGAAGTATATACTAATATCAGGCTGTCTCTTAGGGATGTATGTTTTAGCTTCAAGGAGGGGTTCAATAACCGGATTGAGGTCTAAACAAATTGCATTGCGATTTGTTAGCAGAGCTTCAACCCCAACAGTGCCAGAGCCGGCAAATGGGTCTATAATCCACTCCTTTTCTTTTGTGTAATTATCTATGAAATACCGCACCACTTGAGGGATAAATCTGGCAGGATAATAATACATCCCATGGGAGGCATAAGTTGTTGTTAGTTGGGGATATTTGTCCCTGAAAGATATCATCTCTTTCTCATATCTTTTTTCTGTTGCCATTCAATCACCTCTTCTTAGTATCCTGTCGAGGACACTCTCTTGAATTTTTATTTGTGGTTTTTTGACTATGTCCTTCTTATCTTTTTAATTCGCCTCTGTGTTGAGTTATCAATCTTGATTTTTGCTATAATCTCTTCTATATGCTCATAAACCATCCTCAGGAGAAGCAAATCTCTAAGGTAAGCGATTTTGTCGCCGACAGCATTAAATGGTATCAAATCCTCATCCCCATGAATACTTGTTGCGAGGTCTTTTGCTATGTCTTCACTACATCTCTCATAGTCAATGAGACATTCATCCGAGTTTATTTTTCTTAAGTAATCAAGCTCTGACAGCTTTTTGTTAATAACACTAACATTGGTTTTCCCATATTTGACAAGGTTCTCAAGTTCAATTGTTGCCACTGCATATGACATCCAAAGGTCATCCCAACTTGAGAGAAGGTCAAGATAATTTTTGTATCTTTTCATCAGTGTTTCATACTTCTCATCAATTGAAATCCCAAAATCTGTCCAAAGTGTTTTAATGAGTTCTTCAGCTCCATATACAACACATAGCTTTAGGTTATCCTTAATTTGAACAACCTTACCATTCATCAGCTTTCTTTTTATGTCCTCATCTTCTAAATCAATCATGGAAAGCAACTTATTAATGAGGGTCACTTTTTGGGGAGGTTCTTTATCTTTTGGCTTCACCCATGTGTAAATCACATATAAAACTTCATTCGAAAGTTCTTCCTTGTAAAGGTCTCTCAAAAGTTCTGCAAGGGAGGGTTTTGCAGTCGCACCCCCAGTATCATCTCTTGACCGCATCTGGAAGATTATGATTTTACCTCCCGATTCGGCCAAGATATCTATATCATGCTTCTCTAAAAGGGAATTGGTTTTTGATGTGGAATTATTTAGAGCTTTTTTCAGGATTTCCGACTTCTTATTTTTAGATGAGGCAACAGTTGGTGTTATTCTCATTTCATCTATGGTTAATATTTTCTTCATAATTTCTTCAAGGGCTTTCCCCTGTCTTGCTCGAAAAGAACTCTGGACAAATTGCTGAAAAGCAAACTGGTAGAGGCTATACATCGCCAAGCGGTCACCAGAATCAAAAGCAAGTCTCTCTGCACTTCCAAGACCAAAAGCTATTTTCTTAGTTTCATCAAGAGTATCTGAATATTCCGTTAGACCTTTCCCATCGTCTGTGAATATGTTATCAATGAGAACGAGTGCAAGCCCAAGGGGGCTTCTTAAATTAGAAACTATCTCAAAAAGATCCCTATCTGAGTGACTCTCGAGAACTTCAAGGGTTAGCATCTTCCTTGGAGGCAACATAGTAATTCCCAACCAACTCACCCCCTCTGATATTTCAGACAAAAAATGATTTATAAATTCTGGGTTGGAACAATGCTCTCTTCACAACCGCTTAAAGCCTCAACGGTTACACCCTCTGCGAGCTCGCCCACCAAATCAAGCTCGAAGTCCACCGAGCGATGCTTGAGGAACAAGGCTGTAAAAGCGGCGGCCCTCTTTAAAGACTCGACGAAGGGGCATTTCAAGTAGAAGCCGGTGAAAGCTCCGAGGAAGACGTCTCCCGCGCCCGTTGATTCTTCGACATCAACCCTCAGCGGAACGAAGCGGTAGGGCCTTCCGTGAAAGTAAGCCTTCCCTGGGTTCGGGCCGTCCGAGAGCAGGAGGACCTCTACTGAGCTGGGGTCGAGGTTCACGTATGTGAACTCCGAAACATCTGAGTGGAGGACGTGGAGGCCTCCCAAAAAAGACCCGTCCCTTTCGACAAACCTTAGGGGACCCTCCTCTGGGGAGCGTATGAAACCCTGAAGGTCGGCCGAGACGAGCTTTGCCCGCTCGAGGGCTTCCCTCACGACGTTCTCTGGAATCTCGTTGGCAACGGGGTTGAGAACTATGGCGTCGTATC
>JAMOOR010000054.1 GCA_027065235.1 Thermotogaceae bacterium
TTTAGGCATTATCTCTTTCATCACTTTACCAAGGTCTTTCACAGTAGTTGCTCCTACCTGTTTAATAATGTCCTTAGCCAATTCTCTGATTTCTTCTTCACTCATCTGCTCTGGTAGATACTTTTCTATAACCTTGAGTTCAGCCTCTTCGGATGAGGCTAGATCGTCTCTTTCAGCAGCTTTATATTGCTCTATTGCTTCTTTTCTCTTTTTCGTTTCCTTTTGAAGGACAGCGATTACATCTTCGTCGCTTGCTTCCTTCATCTTTTCAACTTCGAAGTTTTTAATGGCTGCTATAACCATTCTCAAAGTTCTAACGGCAACTTCATCTTTGCTTTTCATTGCGTTTTTTAAATCTTCCCTTATTTTGTCCTTTAGACTCATTCTTTTCACCTCACACTTTCAGTTTTGATATCATGGTGGTTAATCTATTCATAGCACTTCTTAGTTCTCTTAAGGAATTCACGATATCTTCAGCACCTACTGTTGTATCTTCAGATGATCTCATTATGTTTTCAGAAGCTGTTCTTATTTCTCTTATACCAGATATAAAGTTGCTCATGACCTTGGATATGTTTCCTATTGCACTGTTTATTAAATCTCCTTCCCTTTTAATTCTTTCCGAGTACAGTGCTAAATTTGACAAGCTGTTTTGAATTTTTTCAATGGTCTTTTTTGTTTGATGGGCTGTTTCTCTTGCATCTTTTGAGATACTTGTTATGTGCTCAACTATCTTCGCAATTCCTTCCCTGTCAATGTTCTCCTTTGAACTTTCAATAGATGCATTTATCGCAAGAACCGAGATTGTATCAGAAAGGTATGCTATTTTTTCGTTCAAATCAGTTAACGATGAAATCAAGTTTACAGAGCTTTCTATTTCACCACTGACTTTTGTCAGAAGATCTAAGAAAGATTTAATGGACTTTATGGAGTTGTCAACTTCATATCTTCCTTCTTCGACTGAGGTTGAAAAGTTGTGGGTTATCTCCGACAGCTGCTTTGAAATTGCAGCGTTGTTTTCTGCTATCTTTTCCATCTCAGCTGAAGATGTGCTTATATTGGTTATCGTGGAATATATTTCATTTGAGAACTCTTTAATGATCTTATGTTGTCTTTCTATTTGTCCTGCGCCAATTTTTGCGATAATATACGACGCGATAAATAAAAGAATGAGGGCAGATGGTATGATTACTCTATATAAAAATTTTGATAGGCCAGAATAGTAAGATTTAAATTCATCCATGGTCATCGCATTTACAACGTAAAAATACACCTTATGTTCGTTCCCTTCGCTGTCATAATATTTAAGATCAAATGGAAAATCAAGTCTTGAGTAAAATGCCTTAATCTTTTCTCCTTGGTATTCGTAAGTAACATATCCACTGTTTTTTTCTTCAAAGGATTTTAGTAGAGAATCTAATCCTTCTTTTTCTATATTGATTCCTATCCTTTTGCTTATTGTATGATAAACGGTATTTCCGAAGTTATCTATGACATAAATATACCCTTTGGATAAAACGATATTTTTAGAGACAATGTCTTCCATGAATTTACTGATATCAACGGTAGCTTCATTTATCATGAAGGTTTCAAACCTTCCCTTAAAAATTATGTACCACTTGTTATCAATGTTCTCATAAGTATACTCTATCATCTTCCCTCTTCCACCAAAGTACATGTAATCTGATTTTAACCATTCGATTTCTGAAGACTCCCTACTAACTGCTATATCTGGCAAGAAACGTAAATTAGTTTGCATCAAAGAACTAACATTCCATACAGTATTTTCGATCATATTCGATACAGTCTCGTCAAGAACACTGGATATCTTGAAGTTTATTATGTAAAAGATAGAAAGAAGTATTATTGCAAATATTACCAAAATATACAGAGAATATTTCCAGGTGATGCTCACCCTGTATCACCACCTTGCTTTGTCATTTTTTGAAAATATCGAAATACGTTGTTATATCAATCAGTATTCCAAAGTTTCTATAAAGTGCTATAGGTTCTCCATCGTAACTAAACATTATTCCACCTGACAACCTTGCATAGGGCATGAAGAAAACATCCTTGTACATAGCGGATATATAAACGCCACTTTGAAATTCTGCAAATGTTCCTTTTAGATCTTTTGATATGTATCTTCCGTAAATTCCTATTCTATTTTTCGAGTTACCCTCTTTTGAGAATAAATACGAGATTTCTCCTTCAAATGTCATGCTTAAATCTGGATTTTGCTCCTCTCTTGGATCATAACTACCAGGTTCTTGGATCAATCTTCCACCAACATCGATTTCCAGTTCATCGGTTTTAAATCCAACTGCTCCAAATATATTCGAAAACATAAAAGCTGTTCCTATTCCCAAACCCACTCCAAAGTTTTCGTTGCCAAAACCAAATTTCATATATCCTCCTTGCTCTTTCATAGCTGCTCCAGCTTCAACAAAATCCAAAAGTCCATATCTTACAGCCCATGTTGGATTTCCAGCAGAAAAGCTAATTCTACCCATCGGCATTATCCATGGATCTAAAGAAACCAAAGCACCCATTGAAACACCCACCAGCACAAATATGCTTAGCAAAATAACTAACTTTTTCATAAAAAATCCCTCCTTCTCAATAGTATCCCACAATGCCACTCTGAAGCTCTGTTACAGCATCCAAAATTTCTTGCGGAGTTATTAACTCGCCATTTACTTTGTTAACAAGTTTTACCCTTACATCGTTTTTAGTAAGACTCAAAACTTCATGAGCATATTGGCCAAGATTCATTTCGGCTATGATCACAGAATTGACTCTTGAAAGCAGTTCTTTAAGCCTTGTTCTTGGAACTGGCCAGATTGTAATGGGTCTAAAGAGTCCTACCTTTATTCTGTCGTTTCTTGCTATTTTAACTGCTCTCATGGCGCTTCTTGCAGTGATCCCGTAGGCTATAATTAAGACTTCCGCATCTTCCGTCATGTATTCATCGTATATGGAGATTTCGTCAGCGTGAAGCCTGATTTTTTCCACTAGCCTTCTTACAAGCCTATCAGCTATATCAGGATTTGCCATTGGAAATCCTGCTTCGTCATGTATAAGTCCTGACACGTGAAATCTTGCTTTACCCATTTCTACCAGTGGTTGTGGGGTTGGTTCTGCGTACTCTTCTGTCTCGTATGGAAGGAAGACCTCTTCCTCTTTAATCTGTTCTTCCCTTAATCTGTTGTATATGAAAACTTCCCTTTCACTTGGCATTATGAAGTTTTCTCTCATGTGGCCGAGGGTTTCATCCATAAGGAACACAACGGGGGTTCTATATTTCTCAGCAAGGTTGAATGCAGTTATTATGTATTTATAGATTTCCTGAACTGATGAGGGATAAAGAGCTATTATTGCATGATCTCCATGAGTTCCCCACCTTGCTTGCATGATATCGCCTTGTGAGGGTTTAGTAGGAAGACCGGTTGATGGTCCACCTCTCATCACGTTCACGAATACCGTGGGAGTTTCTGTCATCACGGCGTAGCCAATCGCTTCTTGCATTAAAGAAAAACCAGGTCCAGAAGTTGCAGTCATTGATTTAACTCCAGCAAGTGAAGCTCCTATTATAGCTGCCGCTGATGCAATTTCATCTTCCATCTGTATGAAAACTCCTCCAACCTTTGGAAGTTCTCTTGACATCACTTCGGCTATCTCTGAAGCAGGGGTTATAGGATAACCGGCATAGAACCTGCATCCTGCCCTTATCGCTCCAAGTGCTGCTGCCTCATCACCTTGCATCAACACCATTTTAGGCATATTATCCCCTCCAATTTCCTTTTATACCTTCGAGTATCGAGTAAATTTCTAAAAGCATCAATGATAGGGCTACAAATATCAGTGCAAGAGAAGAAATTAAAACGTAAATATTGCTAGCTAACTCCCAATTTATCACAGCCATTATTGTAAACACTACTCCCACTGCACAGCTAATAAACGATAAAACTCGTAAAATTCCACTTACTTTTGTACTATTGAAATTTATAGTTGATAAGCTTCCCACTGCTCCTGCTATCGTAAAAGCTACTACTCCATATATCATGAAACTATTTACATTCAAATTGTACCCCAAAACCTCTAGAAAATCTTTTGGAATAAATTTAAGAGCAATTATTCCAGAACTTAGAAGTATACTTGTTGTTAGCATTATCACCGATAAAAATAGTATCAGTACATCTATTAGTACACCTTTATGTTCTTTACCTTTTGGCAGACTGCGGCGGGATCCTCTGCCTTGAAGACTGCTGATCCCATAACGAGGATGTCTGCTCCGAGTTCCACCAGTTTTTGTGCGTTCGATGGGGATACACCTCCATCTACCATTATTTCAAAATTGAGCTGCCTGGCTTCTCTTATTTTTGATAGAGTTTCTATTTTATGATAAGTTCTTTCTATAAAGCTTTGTCCGGAAAATCCAGGGTTTACACTCATCACAAGGACTCCGTCGACGTATTCCAAAATGTCATCAAGAACGAGAACAGGTGTATGTGGATTTATTACAACGAATGCTTTGCTTTCGAGTTCCTTTATCCTAGTGATAGTTCTGTATAAATTGTGACATGCTTCGTAATGCACAGAAATTATTTTTGGGCTATATTGAGAGAACCATTCTATATGGTCCATAGGATTTGTGACCATGAGATGAACATCAAGAGGAACATCGGTTATCTTCTGTATGTGTTTTGCTATAACGGGTCCGAAGGAAAGGTTTGGAACGAAGTGACCGTCCATAACATCCAGGTGAATATAATCAATGTAATCCTCGATCTCTTTAATTTGTTTTTCTAAACAGGAAAAGTCCGCTGCAAGTATTGATGGAGAGACCTTCACCATAATAGTTCACACCTCCAAAGCGTTTTTAATCGTTAACGCTACAATTTCTACCTCGTCATCCCTAAGTTCAGGGAATATGGGAAGAGCAAGGGTAGTCTTTGAAAGCCTTTCCGCTACGGGGAAATCCCCCTTCGAGAATCCAAGGTATTCAAAGGCTGGTTGCAGATGAAGCGGTTTTGGGTAATAAATTGCAAAACCAATTCCCCTTTCCTTGAATTTCTCTATAACTTTCTCTCTGTATTCTGGTTTTTTGAACTTTACTACAAATTGATGGAACACATGGCCTTTAAATCCTTCGACGGGCTTTGGATAGTCAAGAAACTCTACGAGATCCATCTCTTCAAATAATTTTCCATAGAGTTTCGCTATCTCTATTCTTCTGTCGTTCCATTGATCGATATATTTTAGTTTTATTCTAAGAACGGCTGCATGGATTTCATCAAGTCTTGCGTTCTTTCCTAAAAGCTCATGTTTGTATTTTTTCTTGCTGCCATGAACTCTTAACATTTTCAATATTTCACAAAGCTCATCGCTATTTGTCGCAACGGCTCCTCCATCACCGTAAGTTCCTAAGTTTTTGGTTGGAAAGAAAGAAAATGTGGCTATATCCGATACAGATCCTGCTTTCACTACGGAGCCGTCTCTCTTTTTCCATTCAGCTCCCAAAGCTTGTGCAACATCTTCAACTATAGGTATGTTGTACCTATCTCTGATCTCTTTGATCCTGTCAAGATCGAGGCTTCTTCCGAATAAATGTACAAAAACTATGGCTTTAACTCTTTCCGGGTTTAACCCGCCTTCTGTACCGTTTAATAATGTTATTAAATTATCAAGGTTCATATTCATGGATTCTTCTTCCACGTCAACAAAAGCCGGGAATCCTCCCAACCATGATGCTGCGGAAGCGGAAGCTATGAATGTATAAGGAGTGGTTATTACAACATCACCGTATTTTATGTTTAAAGCTTTCATCGCAAGTATGAGAGCATCTGTTCCGTTTGATACTCCAACGGCGCATTTGACTCCCAAATATTCTGCCAATTCTTCTTCGAATTTTCTCACGTTTTCTCCAAGAATCACTCTGCCTGAAGATATTACTTTATCTATGGCGTTTAAAATTTCTCCTCTCAATTTCAGGTATTGTCTCGTAAGATCGAAAAGGGGTATCATATTTCTACCCTCCTTCAAATCCTTCCAGTTTCATAAGAGACTATTGTAAGTGCAGCGAGAGCTGCCGTCTCAAATCTAAGAATCCTCTTTCCTAAAGAGACTAAAGTGGCTCTTTTAGATAGCATTTCTTTTTCTTCGTCTGTGAGACCACTTTCTGGGCCTACAACAATTCCAACGGTCATATCAGGATTGAATTTCATTTCTCTTATGGGCTGGCCTTTTGGATCCAGCAAGATGTTAACATCTTCGTTTAAGTATTCAATCAAGTTTTTTGTTGAATGGACAAGGTTCAAAAATGGGAAAAGTGTTCTTTTACATTGTTTTGCAGCGTCTCTTATAACGAGTTCTAACTTCTTCCTCTTCTTGGTGTAATCCCTTTTGCTCTTTTCCGCTTTGTATATAACTATTCTGTCAACACCAAGCTCCACAGCTTTTTCTACCAAAAGCCTGAGTCTATCCCATGATGAAGAGCCTATATAAAGCGTAACCAATTTAGAAGGTAAGCTTTCTTCCCTGTGAGCCTCTATAATGTCTCCATAAGACTTTTTCTTTGATATCTTCCTTATTATTACCTTATATATTATTCCCTTCCCATCGGTTACGTCTATCTTCTCTCCAACCTGGGCTTTAACAACTTTTAAATGTTCCGATTCATGTTCGTCAAATTCCATCACATCACCTTTTGGCTTTCCGAAGAATATATTCGGCATTATGGTATCACCTCAAATCCCGTGTACGGAACCAAAACATCGGGAACTTTGATGGAGCCATCAGGCTGTTGATAGTTCTCCATTATCGCCACGAGTGTCCTTCCAACTGCAAGTCCGGAGCCGTTTAATGTGTGAACGAAATCGAGTTTTCCGTCTTTTCTTCTGTATCTTGTGTTAGATCTTCTTGCTTGAAAGCTTTCTGTGTTGCTACAGGAGGATATCTCTTTATATGCGTTATATGATGGCAACCATACTTCTATATCATAGGTCTTTGAAGCTGTGAATCCCATATCCCCGGTTGACAGTAAAATGACTCTGTATGGAAGCTTCAGCCTCTTTAGCACCTCTTCCGCGTGTGAAGTTAGAGTCTCCAGCGCTTCATAAGATTTTCCCGGTGTTGTATACCACACAAGTTCCACTTTATCGAATTGGTGGTTTCTTATCATTCCCCTCACATCTTTTCCGTAGCTTCCAGCTTCTCTTCGATAGCAAGGGGTATAAGCAACGTATTTAAGTGGGAGGTCATCTTCCCTTAAAACTTCTCCGGCGTGAAGGTTGACGAGCGGGACTTCCGCCGTTGGGATCAAGAAAAGATCATCTTTTTTGGTGTTGTAAGCCTCTTCTTCAAATTTTGGAAGCTGTCCAGACCATGTCATCGTTTCTCTTTTAACAAGATGTGGAGGTGCTACCTCGATGTATCCGTGCTCCTTTGTGTGAAGGTCAAGCATGAAATTAATAAGTGCCCTTTCTAGTTTTGCAAGTTTGCTGTAAAGAATCACAAACCTTGATCCAGAAAGCTTTCCAGCCCTTTCTATATCCAGAAGTCCCAGTTCAGGTCCAAGATCCCAATGGGCTTTAGGTTCGAAGTCAAACTCTGTTGGCTGACCCCACTTTCTGATCTCTACGTTGTAAGTCTCGTCTTCTCCCACTGGAACACTCTCATGGGGAACATTGGGTATCCTTAATAGAAGCTGCTTTTGTTTTTCTTCAAGTTCCCTCTTTTTATCCTCAAGTTCTTTTATCTTCTTCCCAACTTCTTTTCCTTCTTCCATTAAAGCCTTTGTTTTATCTTCGTCTTTTTCCCTCTTTGCTTTTGCCACTTCTTTCGATATTTCGTTTCTTTTTGCCCTTAATTCGTTTATCTTCGTGGTTACATCTCGCCATTCTTTATCGATCTTTAAAACTTCATCGATTATCTCTACTTCGTAACCTCTTTTTTTAAGTGCATCTTTAAAAAAATCCGGATCTTTTCTCAGCGCTTTTATATCTATCATAATCTTCCCTCCTCCATTGATGTCAACTTCTTACTCCACTGTTACGCTCTTTGCTAAATTCCTCGGCTTGTCAGGGTCGTGTCTTTTAAGCACAGCTACATGATACGCAAAAAGCTGTATAACTGGAGACATAACAAGTGGATAAAGCTCTTCTGGTACCTTTGGTACCTCCAAGATTATATCAGCAACTTGCAAAATATCCCTATTTTCTGAAGTGGTGAGTGCTATTATTTTTGCGTTCCTTGCTCTACATTCCATTATGTTAGATTTCATTTTTTGATAGAGTGAATCCTGGGGTGCTATAGCAAAAACGGGGAAGTTCTCGTCAAGAAGTGCTATGGGACCATGTTTTAGTTCACCGGCTGGATACCCTTCTGCGTGTATGTAGCTTATCTCTTTCAGTTTTAGAGCCCCCTCAAGGGCTGTTGGATATCCGTATCCTCTTCCTATATACATGAAATGATTGTAATCTTTAAAATCTTCAGCTATTTCTCTTATCCTGTCTGAAGAATCGAGAATCGATGAGAAAACCTCTGGAAGCCTGAGCAGTGTATCAAAAATCTTCTCGTGCCTTCCCGCCCAAAAACCACGCTGTTCAATTATCTGGAGGCCTAATAGGAGTAAGACGGTAAGTTGTGCAACATAAGTTTTTGTTGCAGCTACGCCAATCTCCGGGCCAGAGTTCATCATTATTGAGATATCGGACTCCCTTGTTATCGTTGAGCCTACAACATTTGTTATAGCTATTATCCTTGATCCTAATCTCTTTGCTAGTCTTATTGATTCAAGCGTGTCCGCTGTTTCCCCAGATTGAGATATGGCGATCGTTAATGTATCTTTATCCACGTGAGGTTTTCTGTAGCGAAATTCCGAAGAAACTTCCACTAGAACATCAAGATCAGTGTGGAATTCCACAAAGTATTTAAAGAAAAGGGCGGCGTGATAACTCGTTCCGCATGCGACCAAATTTATCCTTCTAATTTTAGAAAAGTCTATTTCTTTTATCTCCGGGATATCTACCCTTCCTGATCTCACTCTTCCAGTCATGGCGCTGGATATAACCATAGGTTCTTCCATAATCTCTTTTATCATGAAGTGGTCATATCCACCCTTTTCTGCTGCCGATTCATCCCAATTTATATGTTGAACCCTTCTTTCAACCTTTTCGCCACTGGATCTATAAATTTCAACTTTTCCCTTTTTAAGAAGGGCTACATCTCCATCTTCAAGAAAGATAACATCCTTTGTATACCGGATTATCGGTGTTACATCCGATGCAAGTATCGTCGTATCCTCCCCTATACCTATAACAAGGGGACTTCCTTTCCTTGCGGCTACTATCATGTCTGGATGATCCGAGTGTATGACGCCTATAGCGTAAGCACCATCGAGCTTTCTTATTGCTTTCATTACAGCTTCAAAGAGATCTCCTGAGTATTCCTCTTCGATAAGATGGGCAATTACCTCCGTGTCGGTATCGGATTTAAACTTGTGTCCGAGAGCTTCCAGCATACCTCTGAGTTCCCTGAAGTTCTCTATTATCCCATTGTGAACTATTGCGATTTTTCCTGTGCAATCGGTATGAGGATGGGCATTTATATCGTTGGGTTGACCGTGTGTAGCCCATCTTGTGTGAGCGATACCCACTTCAACTTTTTCATCAAGTAGGTTCTTTATGGAATTTTTCAAAGCCTCTATTTTTCCAACACTTTTGTATACCTCTATCCTTCCATCTTTAACGAAGGCGATTCCAGAGGAGTCATAGCCTCTGTATTCGAGCTTTTTTAGCGAGTCGATGATATCAGCCGTTTTTGTCTCATCAGATATAATGCCAACTATTCCGCACACTCTAACCCCTCCCTTACCAAGTTACAAGTTTAGCATGAGGGCTGCCTTAGATAAACATCATTTGTGATGTATAGTATAATCAAGTGGGATATTCGAAATAAAACTACAGGAGGTGTCTTGTGTGATAATCGATTGCAAAAGCATTAGCAAGGAAATTGATGCAAAAACCAAGGAGATTATTGAAAATTTAGGGTTTTCTCCAAAGCTCGTGGCGGTTACCTCGAATCCCGACCCATCTACAGTTACCTACCTTAATTCAATGAAGAAAAAGGCGGCAAAGCTTGGTATAGAATTCGATGTTATGGAAGGTTCCAACATGGAAGAGCTTGTAAAGGTGATATCAAAGCTTGCCAGTGACGATACCGTTCATGGAATATTTCTTACCCATCCACTTCCAGAGGGTATCGACGAATTTGAGCTAACATTGAGGATACCACCTGAGAAAGATGTTGAAGGAAGAACCCCATACAACCTTGGGATGCTTGTTTATGGAAAAGAGCTTTTCCCACCATGTACAGCGGAAGCTGCAGTTAGGATAATGGAACATACAACGGAACTTAAGGGAAAGAAGGTAGCCGTTATCGGAAGGAGCGTCACCGTTGGAAAACCTATAGCCATTATGCTTCTTAAAAAAGGAAGAGATGCAACGGTTACAGTGTGTCATTCAAGGACTAAAGACATAAAAGCTGTTACCCTCGATTCTGAAGTTGTTGTCGTTGCTGTTGGAAGAGCGAAATTCTTAAAACCGGATATGGTTAAAGAGGGAACCATAGTTATCGATGTTGGAATAAATGTAGTTGATGGAAAACTTATAGGAGATGCTGATCCAGAAATTGAAAAGTTGGCTAGTGTGACTCCTGTTCCCGGGGGGGTTGGAAGGGTGACAACCTCCATTCTTATGGAGCATGTGGCTAAAGCCGCTGAAAGACTCTCTAAAAGATGATTGATAATACTTACACAGTTTCCGATGTTATAGACATAATAACTTCTTATATAGATGATGATCCCTACCTCACCGATATAGAAGTTGTCGGTGAGGTTGCTGATTTAAAGACAAGGGGTGATCACGTTTATTTTTATCTCGTTGATGAAAGATCCCGTTTGTCATGTGTGTGGTTTGGTAGAGGAAGATACGTAAGGTTCAAAGATGGTGACATGGTAAAGGCATTTGGTAGTGTTAGGATTTACAAGAAAAGAGGTAGTATAAATTTCTATGTTGAAGAAGTTTCCCACCTTCGCCAAAAAGGGATGTTCATGAAAAATTTTGAAATGCTCTTCATGAAACTCAGTAGTATGGGGATCTTTACAAGGGAGAAAAATATCCTTCCAGAGCTTCCAAGAAAGATAGGTATTGTAGCTTCCATAGATTCTGCGGCACTTAGAGATATTCTTAAGACCTTTCGAGAAAGAGCACCGCTTGCGATTCCTTACATATTTCACGCTCAGGTTCAAGGAGAAAATGCACCGGAGAGTTTATCATCAGCTATAAAGGAGGCTTTGAATTTTGATTTAGATGCTTTGATAATCTCGAGAGGCGGAGGATCGAGAGATGATTTATGGGCTTTTAACGATGAAAGAGTTGTAGATGCAGTCTTAAATGTGGAGATAAACCATAAAATTCCTGTGATATCTGGTGTTGGTCATGCAACCGATAATGTCATTTTGGATATGATCGCTGATTATTCTGTTCATACCCCGACGGCAGCGGCTGAGCTCATAGCTAAGAAACAGCAGGAGTTCATTGAAAAGTTCCGTGGCAATCTGGAGAGGGTGTGCTTACAAGTTCAGAATATCTTAGAAATCGAAGGGCTGGATTTAAAAAGAAAAGTCGAGAGGATTATTCCACTTGTGTCACGATCAATTATCAGGGGCGAGAATACTCTTGAGAGGGACTTTAGCATTATTGAGAAAAAAGCGCCAAAGAGTGTAAAGGAAAAAGAAGAATCTTTGATAAAACCACTCGAAACGATTCTAAAGATTTTAGGAATAAAACTGAAGGAGAGTAAAGTTCTCCTTAAAACTTCAATGTCCAATATATTGAAAGATTCATTCAAAATCATTGATAGAAAAAGGTTTTATCTTGATTCTAAGATACAGTTGATTAGGAAGCTTTCTCCTAAAGCGGTTATGGAGAGGGGATTTTTGATAGCACTTAAGAATGGAAAGGTGGTAAAAAGCGTAAATGAATTAAGAGTAGGTGAAGAGCTTGAGCTTGTATTGAAAGATGGGAAAGCGAGGGTGATTGTTGATGGAATTCAGCCAAATAGTTAAAAGGCTTGAGGAAATTGCGGAGAAATTGGAAACAGAGGATGTTCCTCTTGAAGAAGCTATGAAACTTCTTGAGGAAGCAGAGAAGCTGTACAAGGAAGGAAAGGAAATAATAGAGCAGTCAAAGAAAAAGCTTGAGGAGGTAGCTAACGATATAGAATGAGAATAGCTGTAGGAGGGTTTGGACTTCAGGGTCTGGTTGCAATACCATTTTTTAGTGTGATGGACGATTTAAAGGTAGAGGCGAAGATCGTAGCTACTGGAATAGCAGGTGTTTATGCAATATTGAGGGAGAATTTCAATGGGGATGAAGCAATCAGGAGAACCCTCGCACTCGTTGACAAGCTCAAAGAAGATCTATGGGTCGTTGACAGGGCAGGGATATGTGAAGGAGAAAGGTTAAAAAGTTGGAAAAAAGAAGCTGTTAAATATTGTGTTGATCTTTCACTAAAGAATGGAAGAAGAAGTTATGAAGAGATAGATGAGATTCTTTCCGGGCTTAAAAGTATGGGAAATGTTCATATAGAGTACCTTGACCTTGAGGAGTATAAAGTCAAGCTTTACAGTGGCGATCCTATTGAAGGTGTGAAAATTTCTTTAGCGTTTCCTGGTATATTTCCGCCTTACAAGGGAAAAATAGTTTCAACAACTTATCTAACGCAGATTCCACTTGAAATGATGAATGAAGGAGAAATCGTGATAGATAACCTTAGAGATCCATCTCTATGCAAAAACTCCACCGCTGATGAACTTTTGTCTCAATCCGCAGAACTCAGGGCTATTATGTATGCGAAAACACTGATAAAGGTGAAAAAAGTTAAAACAGTGAAGGTGAAACAACTTCTATGGAGGAAGTTTCTTAAGGATAATCTATATTTCACTAATGAGGTGTATGATGAGATAAAAAAGGGATTAGAAGAGGTGATAAGTGGTTGAATATTGCAGTGCTTTATGGTGGGCTGTCACGAGAAAGAGAAATTTCCATAAGAAGTGGGAAAAGGGTGGCAAAAGCTCTTGAAAAAAATCACAATGTTATTCTTCTTGATGTAGATGAGAATTTTATATACAGGTTGGGCGAGCTGAAAAAATTTGATGCGATATTTGTGGCACTTCATGGCCACTTTGGAGAAGATGGAACGATTCAAGGGATCTTAGAATACCTCAGGGTTCCATATACTGGTTCGGGAGTGCGGGCGAGTGCTATTTGTTTTGATAAACTTTTTTCTTATGAGCTTTTAAAAGACAAAATCCGTGTTCCAAAATACAGTGTTATAACAAAGCCAACGAGGCATTCTCCTTTTGGATTTCCCTGCTTTATCAAACCAAGAAAAGAAGGATCGAGTATAGGTTCACATATTTGCCATAATGAAGATGAACTTTTTGAATATTCAAAAAAGGAACTTAGGTTTTATGGAGAGATGCTTCTTATGGAGTATATTAAAGGCAGGGAGCTTACGGTTTCCATTGTGGAGATAGATGGAAAGCCTATAGCTCTTCCTATACTAGAGCTTAGACCAAAGAAGGAGTTTTATGACTTTGAAGCTAAATATACGAAAGGATTAACGGAATTTATAATTCCAGCGCCTCTTATGGTGGATGAAGAGGAGGAGGTTATTTCATCGTCTTTGAAAGCGTATAGAATGTTAGGCTGCTCTTCCTTTGGAAGGGTGGATGGAATCTTAAAAGATGGGGAATTCTACTTTCTTGAGCTCAATTCGATTCCGGGATTAACTGAGACAAGTGATCTTCCAGCTTCAGCAAAGGCTTATGGGCTTTCATTTGAAGAACTTGTGGAAATCATTCTTAGGACAGCTTCCTTAAAGGAGGTAAACTATGAAGGGGATAATTCTCGTTATCGGTGACAAGAAGTATGATTTTTCCTGGATAATAGATAAAGCAAAGGAAATGGGGATGACTATAGAGACCGTGGAAAATTTGGAAAAGAGAATGAAGGTTATTTCAGAGAAGCTCTATGACCTTTCGAATAAAGACTACGATGTGATTTTCACCATAGGTGGTACGGGTATAGAGGGTGATGACATAACACCCGAAGCTACAGAAAAGATCATAGACAAAAAACTTCCAGGGCTTGAGTATTTCATATTTAAAGAAACGGTAGAAACGGCTATAGTTGGGGTTTTCTCAAGACTTGTTGCTGGTATAAGGGGAAAAACTTTTATAATCAATCTGCCCTCAAAGGGATATGAGGGAGTGTTTTTAAAGATAGTCGAAGCGATAATAGAGATAAGAAAAGAAGTTTCATGAGGTGTAGAATTTGAGGTTATACATGGGTCCACAAGTAGGACTTTTGGAATTTGATGAAGTAGATATAGCTATATCGTGGCAAGAGGAGCCTATATTGAAAGAGTGGATAAAGATAAATGTAATTGGAGACGACAAAGTAATAGATATATATGAAGACGGAAAGGTTTTGGAAACATCTACTTATGTTTTTACAGATATCTTTGATGTAAGGTTTGCTGCGGTAACAGGTTATGATGCTTATTATCCGGAATTTTACCATTTTGCAAAATCAAAGGATGCAAGATTTGTTGTATCATACAAGAAAGCGGATGGAATGGCGGGCTTCATGAACTTGAAGTATCAATCTTGGTCATACGCACAGGAAGCAGGAATTATGGTATTCTCGGTTATGGAGGTATCTGGGAAGGTATATTATGGTGTATATGCTCCAATAGAAAGGTTCAGGAAAAAGAATGGAATAATTTATGAAGGCAGCACAAGGAATTTTATGGAGGTAAACTTTTATGAAAATCCTTGATGGGCTTTTCATAAAAAATCTTGATATGGTTCTTAAAGGAATAAAAGGGGAATATTTATCTTCTAATATTAAAGGGAAGAGCTCTTTTAGGATAATGTCCTACCAATTTGATTTTAAGCCGTTTTCTACGCCGGATGAGGCTATATATTTTATAAATGCTCGAATTAGAGAAATATTGAGATACTTGCCGAGAATAGTTGTGTTTCCAAGGTATACTGCTAACCTCTTTCTGGGGCTTTTGCCCTTTTCCAAAAAAAGGCTTCATACAGAGAAGGGTCTTGAACTGTCGAGCAGGTTCTACACGATTTTAAAGAGCTTTTATATAGAACTGGTGAATAAGATAGGGAAAATAACTGGAGTTACTTTCGTCTCTGGAACGGTTTTTTCTGAGGAAGAGGAGATTGTCGTTATCTATGCGGGTGACGATGTTCACGTGTTTACCAATGAGGATTCCACAAAGGTGGTGAATTTTGAAGGGTATAAGTTGGCTTTCTTGTTTCCTGATGAGACGATGGATTACAAAAAACCGCGGTTGCTTCAAGAAATGGATGTTGAGGTGTTTATAACCAGCGAAAATTGGGAAGATGAAAACGAATGGGTTATGAGAAAAGGAATGTGGGCCAGGTCGCAAACACTAGGTATCTTTGGGATAAATTCTGCCATGGTGGGGAATATATTTGGTAAAGAGTTTTTTGGAACTTCATTTGTATCAGCTCCTGCTGTGCTTACTAAGAACTTCACAGGATTTGTTGTTAAATTAAATGATCATAAAGAAAAAGGTGTAGCGATAGCTGATATAAATATGGATGTGATTGAGGAATATTCTCGTTCCCTTCCCAAAACTTATAGAAAATATTGGAGTTTTACATGGGGTGGTAACTCTTGAGGATATTGATCACCAATGATGATGGTGTTACGTCTGAGGGTATATTGACACTTGCCAAAGTTCTTTCGAAGGAGCATGAAGTAGCTGTGGTTGCTCCGGAATCGGAAAGGAGTGCCGCCAGTCATGCTATAACTATACATTTCCCGATATGGGCGAAGAAGCTTTCCATATGCGAATACGCTTCTGTATACTCGACAACTGGAACTCCAGCAGATTGCGTGAAACTTGGTGTGGATGTTCTCTTTCCCGATCCTGATGTGGTAATAAGTGGAATTAACAGAGGGCCGAATCTTGGAACGGATGTTATATATTCAGGTACGGTTTCTGGAGCGCTTGAAGGGACTTTGTATGGAATACCCTCGATAGCTGTGTCAAGTGCTGATTACTTAAATCCAAATTATGAAACTGCTGCAAGGGCAATACATGACTTCCTCGAAAAGTTCGATCTGACATTAATTCCTCAATATACAGCCTTGAATATAAATGTTCCGGCCGTTCCCTATGAGAAATTGCGTGGATGGAAGGTTACAAAACAAAGCAGGAGAAGATGGAAAGATTATTTTGAGGCAAGAACGGATCCTTTTGGAAGAACGTACTACTGGATGAGGGGAGAAGTGATTGAGGACGACGAGGATCCGGAAGCAGATTACAAAGCCATAAAGGATAACTACATCTCTGTTACACCTGTCAGTATTTTCGTGACTGATGAAAATTTCATTGACAAGCTAAAGAAGCTTTTGTCTGCAATAAAATAAGTTCTTGCCTTTCATTTTTTCAGGTTCTGATTATTAAATTAAACCAACAATCATGATAGTGAAAAGTTTTTGTGATAGAATCTGTGACAGAACCTAGGAAAAATGGAAGAGGAACTTCAGGGAGGTGCTCTTTGTGAAAAAATTTTTAGCAGCTTTGGTTTTTACTATGTTAACTTTATTGATATCTTCATGTTGCATTTTCACCAATTGCAGCACCGATAATGATAAAAGTAAGGTTATTACTGTAAACGTGTATCTAACCGACAAGCCGCTCTCCAGTATAAAAAATCTCTGGGTGGATATAGATAAGGTGTATTACAGCATAGGAATTTCCGATGAATCAGCCTCTGTTGTAGAGCTGGAGACTGCAACAACTGTGGATATCTTATCTTTGGCTGGTGCTTCCACGCTGCTCTTTAAAATTGAAAACGTGGAAGAAGGGGAAAATCTCTTGTGGATAAAACTTGATATAACGGCTGCTACTATGACCGTTGAAGATAGCACATATACGCTTGGAGTATCTACCCCGGAAGAAATAATCATAGACAGAAGCCTTGGAGAAGGTGATTCGTTTGTGCTGGATTTTGACTTGTCAAGGTCAATAGTAGAAGTGGGACATAGTGATATTTACGAACTTAGACCTGAGTTTAATTGGTGGAGAAGTGGCTATACATCTTCTGTTTATTATATAAAAGGTAAAGTTGTAGATAGTGGTGGAGATCCCGTTCAAGGAGCAGCACTCTTTTTGTTAACTAGCGACGAGTCAACTATCGTTAGATTCACTTTGTCTGGTGATGATGGCAGCTTCAGGTTTGATGGTGTATCTGACGGAACATACATTGTGGCAGTGTTTGGTGATTTTGAAATTCCCCAAGAAGATTCCAACATAATGTGCCTGATGAAAGCATCAGACACATCAAGGGAGATTCCTGTCAACGGCGACAATATAGAAGATGTAACTATCGAGCTTCCTTAGTTTTTATTAATTATAGAATAAGCAAATCGAGCTTTATGATTTTATAATGAAACAAAACCCCTGCGTAAGGGCAAAGTGGGGTTATCTAACATCAAGAGGTCTGAATGTCTTTCCTTCTTTTCTGTAAAGTTCTATATCGAGTTTCTTTATAAACATCTCAACGGTGTTACACACCGTTGCGGAGA
>JAMOOR010000055.1 GCA_027065235.1 Thermotogaceae bacterium
GTTTTGGCCATTTTGGTCATTTTATTTGGAAGATATTAAGGGGGTATGTGTGTTGGCGCTTAGAGTGGAAAATTTGACAAAAAGGTTTGGGAATTTTACCGCAGTTGATCATATAAACCTTGAGGTGGAATCTGGAAAGATTTTGGCTTTCCTTGGACCGAATGGTGCAGGGAAAACAACCACGATAAAGATGTTAACAGGGATTCTGCTACCCGATGAAGGGAAGATGGAAATTTTAGGAGTAGAGAACCCCTATCCATCTAGGGAGATTGAAGTCAAGAAGAGGATAGGTCTTGTTCCAGAGGAGCCAAAGATATACCCATACTTTAGGGGATATGAATTTTTGAATTTCATTATGGATATTTACGAATGCGGCAAAGAAACTGAAGAGAGAATGAAAGAGCTTTTAAGTGCTTTCAATGTTGATTATCTTGATAAATTTATTTCCGATATGTCCCATGGAATGAGACAGAAGCTTCTACTTGTTTCCGTACTTATGAGAGAACCAGAAATAATGTTTTTGGATGAACCAACGGTTGGGCTTGATGCAAAAAGTGCGAAGATCTTGAAGATATTTCTAAAAAGGCTTGTAGAGAGTGGAAAGACGGTCTTTATGACAACTCATATACTTGAAATAGCTGAAAGAATGGCCGACGAGATTGTGATAATTAACAAGGGAAAGATTATAGCGAAAGGTACGATGGAAGAACTTAGAAAGCAGGCAGGCGAAGAGGGAACGCTTGAAGATCTCTTTTTGAAGCTAACAGGCGAGGAAGAAGAGGTGAAGAAGATATTGGAGGAGCTGGAAAAGTGAGAGAACTCAGGATATTCATGAAGTATGGGCTATTCTTCATTGTTAATAAAAAAAAGAAATCTTCCAATAAAAAAACTGTTTTAATTAGTCAACTTTTTGTTTTTGGATATTTTTCAGTTTTCACAGGGGTAATGATATACAATGTTTTCAACAAAATAAAGGATGTCGTTATAAATAACATACCGTTTGTGGATGTATATGCTCTCTACTGGAATTTTCTTGCTTCCGTGTTCTTTCTTTTGGGCGTGATTGGGAGCTCTGTTTACGTTCTTTCTATGAATGAGGAAGTTGAATTTCTCTTAGCCCTTCCTGTAAGGCGATGGACAGTTACATTCTACCAGCTTTTCATGGCGATATTCTATGATCTTCCTGTTTTTGGAATGTTTGTTGCTGTCTCTGTTTCATACGGGCTAATCCTTGGCGGTATGTATCCTGTATTGGCAGTTGTCACTGCCGTTATACATTCTTTGATGTTGCTTTCTCTTGGCGTGTACATATCCACATTTGCAGCGAGAAAGATTTCTGGAAGTGTTGCAAGAAGAATTTTCATATTTTTGCAAGCGATTGCTCTGGTAGGTTTCGTCCTGCTACTCAATTTTTCTATGACATCTGCTCCTGATAATATGAACGACTATCTGGTTAAACTTTCAAGAATATATAAAGTATTATCCTCGCCTTTTAACATATTTGGTTATGCCATCTCTTCTATAAAAAAGCCTTATTACATGGCGATAAGCTTACTTTTGACGGCCTTGTTTGGAAAGCTATTCATAAAAGAATCCGGGAAATTAGGATTTGTTGTTGTTAAGGGTACTTCAAAAAGGAAAGTGAAATATAAAAGAATTGGAAGAAGTCGTTCAATAATTATGAAAGATCTAAAGGCTATATTCAGGCAGGATAATTCGCTGTTTTTGCTTTTGTATCCTTATATCTTTGGAGCTTTTATGGGTTGGAGCGTTAAAGATCCTTTATATGCTCTTCTCACGGCGGTTCCGATAAGCAGTATGTATGCTTTGCTTGAAACATCCCAGGCTTTGCTACATGATGTCTCAAACTGGGAGATAACGAGGAGTTTGCCCTACACCTATAAAGAAATGGTCTCTTATAAAATGTTTTTGACGACCATGATAAATATTCTGCTTTCTCTTGGACTCTTAGTATTTACAAGTGTTTTCAAAGGTTTTAATCCAAAATCCTTATGGGTTCTTTTAATAGCTACTAACGAATTTATAATGGCAACTTCAGGGGGTATCTATGCCGTTTTATCTAATCCTCCAAAGACGGAGAATGTTTCAAGGGAGGTAATGAAGGCGCCGTTATGGATGAGCTTCATAACAATTGGGGTTACTATGGGGGCTATTTTGGGATTTGGAACGATTCAGAAATGGTGGGGGATCCTCATTTTTGTTGCATCAATGATTGTTACGGAATTTTTGATAATTTTCTATCTAAAAGGTTCCAAAAGAAAATTTGAAAACATTCTAAAGGGAGAGATTTGATTCGCTTTGGTTTGAAAAAGTGGAACTATGTAAAATTTCTTGCGGATTTTTTCTTTTTTAGCTCTTCCTTCACTTTAAATATCTCATCCCTTAAGATAGCGGCATCTTCGTATCTAAGCTCTGATGCTGCTTTGAACATTTCTTCTTCCAAAGTTGCAAGGTACTCTTCCAAGGTAAGGGTTTCTTTGAGGGCAAGTACGGTTTCAACAGTTTCTGGGTACTTTTCTTCCTTCTTCATGAACTCTTCAAATACTTCAAGTTGCATTGGTTTCACTATCGTCTTGGGCACAATTCCATGCTTTTTGTTGTATTCAATTTGAATTTTTCTTCGCCTGTTGGTCTCTTCTATGGCTCTTTTCATAGAAGGCGTTATTTTATCGGCAAACATTATGACCTTTCCATTTATGTTTCTTGCAACTCTCCCTATTATTTGGATGAGAGTCGTTTCCGACCTTAAGAACCCTTCAACATCAGCGTCCATAATAGCCACCAGAGAGACTTCTGGAAGATCAAGACCTTCTCTTAAAAGGTTTATTCCGACAACAACATCTACATCGCCTCTTCTAAGCTTTTTCAAGACTTCTACTCTTTCTATGGCATCAAGCTCTGAATGAATGTATATTGCTTTAATTCCAAGATCAACAAGGTATTCTGCTAATTTTTCTGCCATCTTTTTTGTTAGAACAATAACCATTGCACGCTCCCCGCGCTCTTTTACTCGTTTGATTTCCATGATCAACCTATCAATTTGACCTTCTGTTGGGTACACAACGACTTCAGGATCGATAAGTCCCGTTGGTCTTATTATCTGCTCGACAACCTGTTCGGATAGAGAGAGTTCAAAATCTCCCGGTGTAGCTGAGACGAATATAACTTGGTTTATTCTTTCCATGAACTCTTCGAATTTTAGTGGTCGGTTATCAAAGGCAGAGGGTAATCTGAATCCATACTCCACAAGAGCTTTTTTTCTTGAATGATCTCCGTTGTACATGGCACGAAGCTGCGGAATAGAAAGATGAGATTCATCTATAAAGAGCAAGAAATCATCCGGGAAGTAATCTAAAAGGG